>CAYWVI010000001.1:0-73756 GCA_964461905.1 uncultured Rhizobium sp.
AAAAATAACAAAAAAAAGGCAGATGACTTGCGCCATTCTGCCTAAATTTTTTTGAATTTTTACGGATGAGTAATTTTTCATGAAGTTAGTTTTTGCAACTCTTCAATAATTTTATCACCCATCTGCGAGCAAGAAACTTTTTCTTCGCCAGAATTTGCAATGTCTGCCGTTCTAATTCCTTTGTTCAAAACATTTTCAACTGCTTCTTCTAGCAAATCTGCCTCTTTAGCAAATTCAAAAGAATATCTAAACATCATCGCCAAACTCAGAATTGTTGCGATTGGATTGGCAATATTTTTACCAGCAATATCTGGAGCTGAACCATGAATTGGCTCATAAAGCGCAAATTGTTTTCCGTTTAATTGTTTTGCACCAAGAGACGCCGAAGGCAGCATTCCCAAAGAACCAGTAAGCATTGAAGCGGTGTCAGAAAGAATATCGCCAAACATGTTGCCTGTAAGCATCACATCAAATTGCTTAGGATTTCTAACCAATTGCATTGAAGCATTATCAACATACATGTGCGACAAAGCCACTTCTGGATAATCTTTTTGACCAATTTCAGTCACAACTTCGCGCCACATTTCTGTGGTTTCAATCACGTTAGCTTTGTCGATTGAGCAAAGTTTTTTGCCGCGAATTTTTGCCAAATCAAAAGAAACGCGCGCAATTCTCTCAACTTCTTTTGAATTGTAAGTCATTGTATTTACACCTTGACGAGAACCATCAGCCAAAGTTGTAACTCCGCGCGGTTCGCCAAAATAAAGATCTCCCGTCAACTCACGAACAATCATAATATCCAAATTCTCAACAATTTCACGTTTTAATGTTGAGCTATCAGCAAGTGCTGAAAAAACTTTTGCAGGGCGCAAATTGGCAAAAAGCTCTAACTCTTTGCGAATTCCCAAAAGCCCGCGTTCTGGGCGATGTTTATATTCCAAAGATTCCCACTTCAAGCCGCCAACTGCACCAAGCAAAATTGCGTCAGATTGGCGCGCTAAATTTACAGTTTCTTGCGGAAAAGGAGTTCCAACTTGATCGTAAGCAATTCCACCTAAAAGCGCGTTTTCGGTTTCAAATTTTTTGTCGCTGTTTTTTGTAAAAAATTCGAGAATTTTTTTAGCCTGCGAAACAACTTCTGGACCAATGCCGTCGCCTTCGATTAAGAGAATTTTTTTAGTCATTTTTGATTAAGATTTTAATTTAGAATTTTTTGCAGTTCTGCGAAGAGTTTTTCTTCAAGCTTTTCGCCCTTAGAATCAAGCCAGTTTTGCGACTTTTCATCAAAAGAAAAATAATCAGCACCCGTAAAAGGTGACGAATACCATATTTTTTGCGATGCGCCGTGACGGTTAATTACGTAGGTTTTTGAAGTTTCCTCAAGCACTATTGTTAAAATTCCATCCAAATATTCAACATCCAGTTTCGAATTTTTATCACGAGCCTCCAACTCTTCAAAAAGTTTGTTTAAGGCATTTTCGCATCGTTGTAAAAAATCTGATTCTGACATTTTTATAATTTTTTGTAAAAAACTTGGATTGAACTAATGCTTAAGGATAAATCTTCTTAAGCTTCCAGCCATCTTCAAACCTTTCATAAACTTCTCTTTTATGAATTCGAAACTCGCCTTCTTGCCAAAATTCAATCGCCTTTGGCACAACTCTAAAACCCGACCAAAATTCTGGACGAACAACTTCTTGTCCTTCAAATTTTTTTGTAACTTCTAAAATTCTTGATTCAAATTCACTCCATTCTTGCATTTCTTGCGATTGTTTTGAAGCCCAAGCACCAATTCTGCTATCACGTCTTCTGCTTGCAAAATATTCGTCAGCTTCTTGCTTTGAAACTGGCTCAACTTTTCCTTCAATTCGAATTTGTTTTCCCAAAAAACCCCAATAAAAACACAAAGCAACATTTTGATTATTTTGCAATTCTTCGCCTTTGCGACTGGTTAAGTTTGTAAAAAAACAAAAACCGCGCTCATCAAATTTTTTTAACAAAACCATACGTGCGGAAGGAGAATTATTTTCAGCAACAGTTGCCAAACACATTGCGGTTGGCTCGATAATTTCTTTGGTTTTGCAAGCCAATTCAAACCAATTAGAAAATTTTTTAAAAGGTTCGCTAAACAGAATTTTTGTCATTTTAAATTAAGGATAAGCTTAAATTTGATTTAAAGATTTGAACTTCTTAAAAAACACAAATCAAAGTAATTTTTAAAAAAACAAAATGAATCCAAAAGTTAAAATTTTCCTACGCATTTTTGCCTTTTTTATATTAATTTTTATAGCAATTCAAACTTATAATCGCTTCTGCCTTTTTGGAAATAACTGCCAACCATTTTATTTTACAAAATATTTTCCAAGAACTGAAGGTTCGCAACCAATTAACATTGAAATTAAGCTTCAAAACTATCGAGCAAATCTTGATTTTTATTCTCTAAAGACAGAATTCTCAACGGTTTCAAACAGATTAAACACCGTTACTTTTATTGTTAAAAATACCTCAGACAAACCGATAAGTTTTCGTCCAAAGTTTAAAATTCTTCCTGAAGAATTTTCAAAACATGTAACAAGACTTAGTTGTCTTTGCTCGCAATCTTACACCCTAAAACCAAAAGAAAAAATTAAACTTAATATGGAATTTTTTCTTAAACCATCTCTTGATAAAGTTCCCAATCTAGAAGAAAACGACAACACCGTTGAAATTATTTATAGCGTTGATTAAGCAAAAAAACCGACCTCTATTTTAAACAAAATTTAAGACGGAGTTAAAAACTCCGTCTTGCAACTATTAATTAGTTTTTATCTAAAAACTACGCGAAGACGATTTTGCATGATTTGCTAAAAAAGCTTCTGCGTTTTTTCTTTCTGAATCTGAAAAATTATTTTCTTTTGACATACATTCATCCAAAAACTTGGCACAATTTTCTTCATCAAATATTTGCCATAAATGCTTACCTTTTCCATCTTCTGTAACACCTGCGTTTTCTAAATGCTTTTGAAATAAACCTGAGAAGGATTTCATTTTATTGACGCTTATGGTGTTAATTTTCAATTTACCCAGTTCAATCAAATTTTTAGCGGAAACCTTATCCAAATCTCTAAAACGAATATCTTCATCATTTACATGAACAGCCAACATAGCAATTTGAACCGCTTCTTCTGGCTTTAATTTACATTCATGTGCAGCAACAATAAATGCACGTTTCATAATCTCTGCTTCAGACGCTCTGTTAATTTGATGAGAATTAGAAAAATTAACATTTCTTGTAAATACATTAGAAGATGGTGATTTAGCACTTTCAATTCCTAAAGTGTTATTATGCTCATTCAAAAACTCTTGATATTTATTTTGATCAATTCCAAAAACTCGAATTGCTTTGTCATATATTTTATGCTTATCCACTTCTTCTGGATTTAAAACTTGCCACTCATTCTTCTTGGAAATAGGAACTAATTTTGAAATAACTAAAGATTTTTCTTCTTTATCAACCCTAATCGCAAACACATTTCCAGAAGATGTAAATTTTAAACCAACACGCTTACCATCTTCATTTTGCTCAAGAGATAATCCTGCGTGAGGATGATTATTAAAAGCCTGATGTTTTATGCAGTCCAACAACGCCATTTTTCTTGGATCTAGCGTTTCTTCTGACTGGACTTTATTTTCCACCAAAACATTTTTCGAATCATGATCTTGCAAAGCATCTGACATTTCTTTTAACCTAACGTGGCTGTCAAAAATTCTTCTGCATTCATCTTCAAGTTGTTTTGAAATTGATGTACCAGTTCCTTTATTATTGATAGATCGAACAAAAGGCTCTTTAAAACCAACGTGATCAGTTGGTCGACTTTGCCATTTTCCCCACAAAGAGCCATCTCTTTCAAGCACAAGTCGCGTTTTAGTTTTATCCTTTGAAATAGCTGCCACATGACCAGACTTCCAAGTATAAGGCTCTTCTTTTAGCGTATAATTTTCGCCTTTATATTTCATTTCGGCAAAATGTCCTTCCTTTATTCCTTCTAAACCAGATTGCGTGATTTGCGTGGTTTTTGTCGACTCAGGATCAAGCCTAACTTCTATTGGTTTGCCCTTTGTTAGTTTAAATAATTCGTCAATTATAGAACCTGTTGATTCACCTTTTGTGCTTTGCTTATCTATATGTAAGTCAATTTCGTCATTGCTTTTTTTACTTTTAGTTTTTGTTTTAAAAAAACTCCAACTTTCTTTTTTATTATCACTAGAAGGATTTAATGAATTAGAATTAACTTCTCTTTTAGTATTCTTATCTTTCTCTTTACCTTTCTCTGTTTTTGGATTAGGTTTATCTTCATTTTTCTGATCATTATCATCTTCTTCTCGATCATTATCATCTTCTTCTCGATCATTAACAGTTTCTTCTCGATAATTTCCAAACCCCTTTGATTTACTTTCTGAACCTAAATTAGAAATTATTTTAAACGCTTCGTCAAAAATTCCTTTATCGTCCACTACAGGGGAAAATTTTCTTTCTTTTTTTTTGTTTATGTTTAACTCATAAACTGTAAATCGATCATTTATATCATCACTTGCATCGTCTTTATTAATCCCAATAAGATATTGTCGTTCATTTTTTACAAATGTAAAACCTATATGATCTTCAGTTTCTTCTGTTGATAGTTTTTGATAATCAGGATTAGGGTTAGAAAGAATTTTATTAATTTCTTCTAGGGTATCTGCAGCAATATTTGCGTCTCCAATATTTAATGTATCAGTATTACTTTCGTTTTGCAAATTCCATTTATCCAACTCTGCCTTCATCTTTTCAACTACACGCCTATTGTCAAAAATTCTTCTGATTTCAGCTTCAACATCTCTTGCAAAATCACCGCCAATCCAATCGGTTTTGCGGCTTTTAGAGTTATAATATTTTCCATATTCTTTAAATACTGCTCTTTTATTTTCCTTTGAAATAGCTGCCCAAGTATAAGGCTCTTCTTTTATATAACCATGCTTTTCAACTCCTTTTTCATCATTGTAAGAAAAGTTAGCAAAAACTTCTTTTTCTTTAATATCTTTAATATCAAGAGGCTCGGTGATTTTAACCTCTTTATCACCTATTTTTAGTTTAAATTCATGATTAAAAACCTCTGTACCAAATGATGTAATATCCTTACCTTCATGAATTTTAAATAGATTATAAACCAAATCTCTTAAAGGCGTGTTTTTATCATACTCAATAAAGTTAACAGCTTCATCTCCGCCTGGATGTATTTTACTAGACTTTGCAAGCTGATCTTTTCTTGGATCTTGCTCAATTTTTTGCTCATTAAAAATATGTAAAAAATTTTCGTTAGACCTGCTTTGTTTCTTTCTTTGCATTCTCATATCAGCACTCCTAGATATTTTATTAGATTTAAGTTTAACCTTCTGACTCTGTTTGAATTTTTAAATCATGCTCTCATTAAGTTATCTCTTTCCAAATTGTATGATTTTTGGCAATATCTTCAAGCGCAATTCCTTTTGCAAGTAGATTTTGCCTGATTTCATCAGCCATTTTAAAATTCTTTTCTTCTTTAGCTTTTAAACGCAAAGAAATTTGTTCTTCAATTTCAGATTCATTAATATTGCTTTTTATTGCTGTTTTTGTGGTTGTTTTGTGATCAATTAAACCAAGCAAATCAAGAACTTTGGCAAATTCATTTTTTAGATTTTGATTGTTATTTGCTTTAAGTTCTTTTGCCGTTTCATGAAGAAGAGCAATAACTTTTGAAATGTTTAGATCTTCTGCCAAATAATCTAAAACTTTTGCGGTTAGGTTATCAGAATCAATAATAGTTGCAGAATTATCTCTTTCTAAATCTTTAATCACCGCATGAAATTTTTCCAAAGATTTTGTCGCGTCATCTAAAGCTTTTTGGTTAAAATCAAAAGGTTTGCGATAATGAGTTGAAAGCAATAAATAGCGAATTACCACACCAGAAATTCCTTTATCTAACAAATCACGAACCGTGATAAAATTTTTTAAAGACTTGCTCATTTTTTCACCATCAACAGTTAAAAATCCGTTGTGAATCCAAAAATTTGCATAATGCGAATTTGGATTGGCGCAGCGGCTTTGAGCAATTTCATTTTCATGATGCGGAAATTGCAAATCAGCTCCGCCGCCGTGAATGTCAAAATCTACACCTAAATATTTTGAACTCATCGCCGAACATTCAATATGCCAACCAGGACGACCTTTTCCCCAAGGACTTTCAAAAACACTTGAAACATCATCTTCTTTATCCGCTGGTTTCCACAAAACAAAATCGAGCGGATTTTTTTTGTAAGAAGCAACTTCAACACGCGCTCCAGCAATCATTTCGTCAAGATTACGATTAGAAAGTTCGCCATAATTTTTATAAGAAGAAACATCAAACAAAACATGACCTTCACTCACATAGGCATTTTTGTTAGTGATTAGTTTTTCAATCATCTCAATCATTTCTAAAATGTGAGTTGTGGCACGCGGTTCATGAGTTGGACGCAAAACATTAAGTGCATCAATGTCTGAATAAAAAAGATCGGTAATTTTTGTTGTTAAATTTTGAATTGAAATTTTTTGTTCTTTAGCTGCGGCATTAATTTTGTCATCAACATCAGTAATATTGCGAACATAAGTTACTTGCAAAAAAACCTGTTTAAAAAAACGAAAGAATAAATCATAAACCACCGCAGAACGAGCATTTCCAAGATGTGGGCGATCATAAACTGTTGGACCACAAACATACATTTTTAGATGATTTGGATCAATTGTAGTAAGAATTTCTTCTTTTTTGCTGAGAGTATTAAAAACTTTAATTTCGCTTTTCATGATTAGAAATTTTAATGATCAAACTAATAAAGCCCTTTGATAACTTTATTGCGCAAGTAATTCGTGCTTTTTACTCCCGAAAATTTTGTGATTACTTCACCTTCTCTAGACAATAAAACCGTAAATGGAATTCGGTTGTTATAAGAAATATTTTGCTTTTGTAAAAACTCAATAAAGCCATCTTTAAAAGCTAGAAATCTTGGTTCAAAATAAATTTCACCATATTGATTTAAATAAGATTTTAAAGTTTTCGCATCAAGGTTACGATCAATCGCTAAGGTTATGACACGCAATTCAGTATTTTGAAATTCGCGTGAAATTTCGTTAATCACAGAAAAATTTTTTGAACAAACTTTGCACCAAGTTGTGTAGATATAAAGTAGGATTGGTTTATTTTCTGACTTCTCAAATTCATTTGCTACTTGTGCAGTAGTCATTGAAATTGGATCAAAATTATTAAACGTAATATTTTTTGACTTAGGAATTTGAACATCAACTCTTGCAACATTTTCAACAAAATATTGCCATGAGAGCATTCCTGCCAAGGCTCCGAAAACTATTACTAAAAAAAGCATTTTAAGATTTTTTTGAGATTTTTTTTGAGGAAATTTGATAATTTTTTGATTCATTTAAAGAAAGAAGCTTGAAACTTAATGGTTGCCAGCAAAATAATAGCCTTTCAACTTTTTTCGCAACTTCTAAATATTTCCAATGTTAATCAGAGTAAAAAACCTAAAATTACAAACCAATCTTGGAATTTACGATTGGGAGCAAAGTTTTGATCGCCAGATTATAATAAATGCCGAAATCGAAAGTGACTTTGAAGAAAGCCTAATAAGCGACAATATCGAAGACACAATCAATTATGAAATCATTACCACAAATATCAAAAATCTTATTGCTAACAAACGCTTTAATCTGATTGAGAAAATGTCTCAAGAGATTATGGATGTTATTATGTTAGACCAAAGAATTAAACGCTGCAGATTAGAAGTTGATAAAGTTGGAGCTATTGATTTGGTTGAATCTTTTTCGATTGTAATTGAACAAACTCGCTAAAATGGATCTTAAAACCGAAGAAATTATCAAACTTTTTTATTCGCATTTACGCATTAAAAACTTTTTAACGGTTTTGTGTTATTTTTTAATTGTGGGCGGAATTTTTGTTTATGTTTTTTACGGCGTAAATCAGTCAAATAAAGTTAGAATTGTTCAAGATTTTAAAAATAATTCTAAAACTTATGAGACTGAAAAAATAATGACTAACCCTAGAATAAAATTTGAGCATGGCGATTCACAAATTTATCAAATAAAAGCTAAAAAAGCTTTTCACAAAAACGATCAAGAAGCTGTTTTATACGATGTTTTTGCCACTGGAGAAATTGGAAATATCAGTGCTGGAGAATTAGAAATAAACCAACAAGGCGATCATTTAATTTTTAGAAAAAACCCAGTTTTAATTTTAAATAAAACAAAGAAATGACAAATAAATTTGGTGAGATTTTTTCTTTCACAACTTGGGGAGAAAGCCACGGAGAAGCAATTGGTTGTGTGGTTGATGGTTGCCCTTCAATGCTTGATTTAGACGAATCTGATATTCAAAAACATCTCGATAAACGTCGCCCCGGACAATCAAAATTTACCACCCAACGCCAAGAAAAAGATCAAGTAAAAATTTTTTCTGGAGTGTTTGAAGGCAAAACCACAGGAACTCCAATTAGCTTGGTAATTTTTAACGAAGATCAGAAATCCGGAGATTACGGCGACATTAAAGACAAATTTCGCCCTTCTCACGCCGACTACACTTATTTCAAAAAATATGGAATTCGCGATTATCGTGGCGGCGGAAGATCTTCAGCGCGCGAAACTGCAATGCGAGTTGCTGCAGGAGCAGTTGCGAGAAAAATTCTTGAACGTGAGAAAATTGAAATCACGGGCTATTTAACTCAAATTGGCGAGAAAAAAATTGATCGCACAAAAATTGATTTTTCAGAAATTGATAAAAATGATTTTTTCTGCCCAGATAAAATTGCCGCTCAAAACTTTGAAGATTATTTATTAGATTTAAGAAAGTCTGGAGACTCTGTTGGCGCGATTGTTGAAGTTGTTGCAAAAAATGTTCCCACTGGATTGGGAGAGCCAATTTACAATAAACTCGATGCAAAAATTGCCTCAGCAATGATGTCAATTAATGCTGTAAAAGGCGTTGAAATTGGCGATGGAATGGAAGCTGGAAGCAAAAAAGGTTCTGAACTTGCCGATGAAATGTGGATGGAAAATGGAAAGTTAAATTTTTCCTCCAACCATTCTGGCGGATCTCTTGGTGGAATTTCTTCAGGGCAAGATATTGTTGTGCGTTTTGCTGTAAAACCAACTAGCTCAATTTTAATTCCAAGAAAAACTGTCGATATTCACGGCAATAATTGCGAAATCATCACCAAAGGTCGTCATGATCCATGCGTTGGAATTCGCGCTGTTCCAGTTGGCGAAGCAATGCTTGCCTGCGTTTTAGCTGACTTTTTATTATTACAAAAATCTCGCTCTTAATGAAAAAAATATTAGTAATCGGCTCTGGAGGTCGTGAACACGCAATTTGTGAACAGTTTAAAAAATCACCAAAATTAGAAAAACTTTTTGCACTTCAAGGAAATGCAGGAATTTCTGAAATTGCCGAAATTGTTTCTGATATAAAAATTGATGAACATCAAAAAATAATTGATTTTTGCCAAAAAGAAAAAATCGATTTTGTTTTTGTTGGGCCAGAACAGCCTTTAGTTGCTGGTCTTGTTGATGATTTGCAAAAAGCTGGAATTCGTGCTTTTGGGCCTTCAAAAAAAGCTGCACAACTTGAAGGATCAAAAATTTTCATGAAAAAAATTGCTGTTGAAAATTCAGTTCCAACCGCTGCTTATCAAGTTTTTACAGAAAAAAATTCTGCCGTAGAATTTGCTAAAAAAATTGGCTTCCCTTGCGTTATAAAAGCTGACGGACTTGCTGCTGGAAAAGGTGTGGTTATTGCTCAAAATCTAGACGAAGTTGAAAAAAACATTGCTGAATTTTTTCAAGGAAAATTTGGCGAAGCTGGGAAAAAAATTATCATCGAAGAATTTCTCGATGGCTTTGAAGTTAGCTATTTTGTGCTTTGCGATGGCAAAAATTTTGTACCACTTGGCTTTGCGCACGATCACAAAAAAGTTGGTGAAAATGAAACTGGCTTAAACACTGGCGGAATGGGAACATTTGCACCCTCGCCTTTGGTTAGCAAAAAAATGGAAGAAGAAATTATTGAGCGCGTAATCAAACCAACTTTGCACGGACTTGAAAAGGAAGGCTGCCCATTTACTGGAATTTTATTTGCTGGCTTAATGATTGGTTCAAAAGGTATTAAGCTTTTAGAATTTAACGCCCGCTTTGGCGACCCAGAAACTCAAGTTATTTTACCAAGAATTAAAACTGATTTTATTGATTTAATTGAAAACGCAATTGACGGAAATTTAGATAAAATTACCCCGCAATTTGACGAAACAAAAAAGCTAGTTTGCGTTGTAATGTGCGCCAAAGGCTATCCTGAAGATTATCAAAAAGGCACTGAAATCAATAATTTAGAAGCGGCTAAAAAAGTTTTAGGAGTTAAAATTCTTCACGCTGGAACTGTTGAAAAAAACGGAAAAATTTTAGCCAATGGCGGCAGAGTTTTAAATGTAGTTGCAACCGCCAACTCTTTTGAAGAAGCAAGAACAATAGCTTACAAAGCTGTTGATTTGATTGATTGGAAAGAGGGATTTTGTCGTCGAGATATTGGCAAAAAAGCTAACTAAGCTCGGCTTAATTTACTGCCAATCTTTTATTTCGTTCAGCTCTCATTTTAGCAAAATCATCGCCAGCGTGGTAAGAAGAGCGAGTTAACGGGCTTGAAGAAACCATTAAAAACCCTTTGCTGTACGCCATTTTTTTATAAAACTCGAATTCGTCTGGATGAACGTAGCGATCAACTGGCGCATGACGCAAAGTTGGGCGCAAATATTGCCCGATTGTTAAGAAATCGATGTCAGCGCAACGCATATCATCCATTACTTGCAAAACCTGCTCTTTGGTTTCGCCAAGACCAACCATTAATCCTGATTTAGTAAATAGTGACGGATCAATTTCTTTTACGCGTTTTAAAAGCCACAAAGAGTGAAAATAGCGCGCTCCTGGACGGATTGTGCCGTAAAGACCGGGAACGGTTTCAATATTGTGGTTAAAAACGTCAGGCTTTGCAGCAACAACTTTTTCTAACGCGCCATTTTTACGCAAAAAATCTGGAGTTAAAATTTCAACCGTAGTTCCGGGAGATTTTTTTCGAACATTTTCAATGCATTTAACAAATTGATCTGCGCCGCCATCAGCTAAATCGTCGCGATCAACTGAAGTAATAACGATGTGTTTTAAACCAGAAACTTTAGCAACATCGCCAACATTTTCTGGCTCGTGAGGATTTACAACGTCAGGTTTTCCTGTTTCAATATTGCAAAAAGAACAAGCTCTAGTACATACAGAACCAAGAATCATTACAGTTGCATGTTTTTGCGCCCAACATTCACCAATATTTGGGCAAGCCGCTTCTTCGCAAACTGTATGTAACTTTTTTTCGTTAAGAAGTTCTTTGGTTTCGTAATATCCCTTTGACTGCGGAGCTTTAACACGAATCCAATCTGGTTTTCTTTCCATTTTTTCTTTAGGAAAGTTTTCAGCAAAACCCATCAAATCTTTGTTATCACGTTTAGCAATTTGCCCTGAATCTCGTTTTTCTTCTCTGGTTTGCATTATTTAATTTCTCCCGTCACAACAAAATTAGCAATTTCAGCGATGTTAGTTGAATGATCAGCCAAACGCTCAAAGCTTTTTGCGATGAATAAAGTGTTAGTTAATTTTTTTACTTGATCTTTGCTGAAATTTTCATGCTCCATTATTATAAACAAGTCGCTGTAGGTCTGATCAATTGTATCATCTTGTTTTAATACTGATTCAGCCAGAACAATATTTTGATCGTTAAATGACGAAACAGCTTCTAAAACCATTTTTTTACAAGTTTCGATCATTGAAATTAAAGACTCTTCAACTCCGCTTTCAAATTTTTCCGATCCAATTAATGCAATTTTTTTAATGATACTTTTTGCCTGATCTCCACTGCGTTCAAGATTTGAAGAAACTTTTAGTGAAGAAATAATGTATCGCAAATCAACAGCCATCGGTTGGCGCAATGCCAACATTGCAGTAACTTTTTTTTCTATTAAGTGATCAAGAGTATTTACTTTGTAGTCATGATCTGTGATTCTTTCTATAAAAGAAACATCACGAGATTTGATCATTTGAGACACCATATCAATTGACTGTATAACTAAACCCACCATTTCATCTAGCGTTTCAGCAATAGCATGCAAATCTTTATCGTAAGATTTTACCGTATGTTCTTTGAGAGTCATTTTTCAGATATGAAAAAAGTTAATGAAGAAAGATTGAGATCGATTAAATTTTTTACTAAGCAAAATTCAATAGCTAAATTTAACTATCTAGCTCCCAACGCGCACGTGGTTTAAAATTTAATTCATCAGAAATTCCTAAACGCATTTTTTCTACACCATTCCACGCAACCATCACAGCATTGTCGGTGCATAATTTAATTGGCGGAGCGATCACTTCTAAATCATGTTTTTTTGCCCAATTTTGCAATTCCAAAAAAATATAACGATTAGCGGCAACTCCACCAGCAATAACTAATTTCTTAAAGTTAAGCTGACTTCTATCAATATTTTCTAAGCGATTTATAATGATTTCGCACGCAGTTCTTTGAAAGGATGCGCAGATATCTTGTTTATCACGCTCACTTAGTTTTTGCGGAGTTGTTAAATGAGAAAAAGTCTCACCAGTTAATTTTTCAATCTCCCTTCTTACAGCTGTTTTCAAACCAGAAAATGAAAAATCACAGAGATGATCTTTTTTTATATATCCATCAATTAAAGGACGAGAAAATTTAAAACGTTTATTATCACCTTGTAATGCCATTTTTTCAACTGCTGGCCCTCCCGGATAAGGCAATCCTAACATTTGCGCAACTTTATCAAAAGCTTCGCCCAAAGCATCATCAATTGTTTCACCAAGTTTTGTGTATTTACCAACTTTATGAGCGATCAAAATTTGGCAATGTCCACCAGAAATCAGCAATAATAAATAAGGAAATTCAATATCAGAAGTAAGTCGTGCTGTTAAGGCATGAGCTTCTAAATGATTAATTGCAATAAAAGGTTTTTGAAAAACTGAAGCTAAAGTTTTTGCCGCCATCATGCCAACAATCACACCTCCAATTAAACCCGGACCAGAAGTTGCAGCGAATGCATCAATATCTTTAAAATCGAGTTTAGCTTCTTTTAAGGCGTGTAAAATTAATCCATCCAAAACTTCAATGTGTGAACGAGCTGCTACTTCTGGCACAACTCCGCCAAATTTTTGATGAAGAGCAATTTGTGAATTTAGCGCGTGCGACAAAACATTTTTATGCTCATCAACAATAGCAACGGCAGTTTCATCGCATGAAGTTTCAATTCCCAGAACTATCAAAATTAATCTTTTTTTGATTTTTTAGAAAAACGACCTTTTCTGCCTCCACCAGCAGCCTTTTTTGCCATATCTGTTGCAATCAGATCAACTGCACGATTTAAACCAACCTCTAAAACACTGTCTTCTTTTAAAGAGGTATATTTTTTGTCATGCAATAAATAAGGGCCGAATGGACCAATATTTGCTACAATTTTTAAACCTGTTTCTGGGTGAATTCCAACTTCACGAGGTAAAGACAAAAGGTCTGCCGCGTCTTTTAAAGTGATCAAATTTGGATCGAGATTTTTTGGAATTGAAATCCGTTTTGGCTTTTTGGCTTTTGGTTTTTTAGCGGCTTTAGTTGTGGTTTTTTTAGATGTTTTTTTCTTTGATTTAGATTCCTTTTCTTCAGCCTTTTCTTCAACATCCACAACCAAATCACTTCCAATAAGTTCAAGATACGGGCCGTAAGGTCCAATTTTAACCATTACTTCAAAACCAGTTTTAGCATCAATGCCTAAACTTCTTGGTTCAAATTGAGGCTTTTTTTCACCTTCTTCATCGATATCGTTTCCATCTTTTTCAAAAAGCTGCATCGTGTGCTTACATTCTGGATAATTTGAACATCCAACAAAAGCTCCAAATTTACCAAGCCTTAAGCTTAATTTACCATTTTTACAAGTTGGGCAAGAATCTTTTAAATTACCCATCTCATCAACACCAAAAATATGTAAACCAACCTTTTTATTTAAAACTTCCAAAACATCGGCAAATGGTTTTTCGCTAACTTCAGAAGTTGATTTGCTAAAATCTTTCCAGAATTTCTTAAGGAATGATTTCCAATCCATCTTACCATTTGAAATAATATCTAGCTCATCTTCCAAATCTGCGGTGTAATCATATTCAACATATTTAGCGAAAAATTCTTTCAAGAAAGTTGTTACAATTCTGCCGCGCTCTTCTGGCGTGAATCTCTTTTTATCAAGCTTAACATAACCACGATCTTGCAAAACAGAAATAATTGCTGCGTAAGTTGAAGGACGACCAATTCCCAACTCTTCCATTTTTTTAACCAAACTAGCTTCAGAATATCTTGGCGGTGGTTCAGTAAAATGTTGTTGCGGCTTAACATCAATTAAACCAACCGATTCTTTTTCTTTTAGCTCTGGCAAATTTTGTTTAGATTCATCTTCGTCAGATTCATTATCATCACGATCTTCGCGATAAACTTTATAAAAACCGTCAAATTTAATTGTAGAACCAGTTGCCTTTGCTTTTGCATAACTTGGAATTGTTGTAATTTCTGCCACAACTTGATCAAAAATAACATCAGCCATTTGTGAAGCTAAAGTTCTTTTCCAAACTAAATCATAAAGAGCAAACTGACCATCATCTAAATATTGTTTTACCTTATCTGGCGAAAGAGAAAAATCAGTTGGACGAATTGCCTCGTGAGCTTCTTGAGCATTTTTTGCTTTGCTTTTAAAGACATTTGGTGAATCAGGCAAATAATCTTTACCATAAAGAGAATTGATCTTTTCACGTACAGCTTTGATTGCTTCTGGGCTTAATGAAATTGAATCTGTTCTCATGTAAGTAATCAAACCTTGAGCAGCTCCATTAATTTCAACACCTTCGTAAAGACGTTGAGCTGTTGACATCGTACGACTAACTGAAAAACCAAGTTTACGAGCAGCTTCTTGTTGTAAAGAAGAAGTTATAAATGGCGGATTTGAACGACGTTTTGCTTGTTTTTTTGTAACTGAAAGAACTTGATATTTTTTATCTTCTAAAAGCTTTTTTATATTTCCTGATTGGCTTTCTGTAACAATTGAAAACTTCTCTAACTTTTTACCTTCAATTTCAAAAACACTCGCTTGAAACTGAACATTTTTATCATTTTTTAGATCAAGTTTAATATCCCAATATTCTTCACTTTTAAAGGCATCAATTTCATCTTCACGATCACAAATCAGACGCAACGCAACTGATTGAACGCGTCCTGCCGATCTACTTCCCGGTAGTTTACGCCATAAAACTGGCGATAAAGTAAAGCCAACCAAATAATCTAAAGCACGACGAGCCTGTTGAGCATTAACCAAATCCATATCAATATCACGCGGGCTTTTGATTGCTTCAACAATTGAATTTTTTGTGATTGCGTTAAATACAACACGCTCAACTTTTGTTGCAGATTTAACGGCTTTTTTTGCTTTTAAAACTTCTAAAATATGCCATGCAATTGATTCACCTTCGCGATCTGGATCGGGAGCAAGAATAAGTTTGTTGCAGGTTTTTGCAGCATCGACAATTTCTTTTACATGCTTGGTTGATTTTGATGAGACTTCGTAACTCATTGCAAAATCATTATTTGGATCAACAGAACCATTTTTGCTTGGCAAATCACGAACATGCCCAAATGAAGCTAAAACTTTATAGTCTGAACCTAAATATTTACCAATCGTTTTTGCCTTTGCTGGAGATTCAACAATTAAAAGATTTTTACTCACAGTTTTTTTATTTTGAGGTTAGTAAGCCACAAATTTCTACTTCATAAATTGAAGTTTATTTTTTGTTCTTACCTTAAACACCGCACTACAGAACGAATATCAAACATTTCTACGAACAATACGACCTTTGGTTAGATCGTAAGTAGTCATTTCAATCTCAACTTTATCGCCTTTTAGAATACGAATTTTATTTTTTCTGATTTTGCCCGAAGCGTGAGCAATAATTACGTGCTTATTTTCTAGTTCTACACGAAAAATTGTGTTAGGCAAAACCTCAACCACAATTCCATTCATCGTTAAAAGATCTTCTTTAGACATTTTTGATTTGATTTTGTTTAAAATTATGAGCTCAAGATAAGAAAGCTGGCGGAACCTAAGTTGCTAAAAAGTAAAATTCAAGAAATTGCCCTTAAAAAAGATTACCTAACCTAAAATCTATGCGTAAATTTAGCTATTCCAGAGTGAGCTATGTAATTTTGCATTATATCCAAAACATAGTCTAAGCTGAACATATTAGTTTCATTTTTATTGTAATCTACACCGAGTCCAAATCTTATGGCATATGATCCGTCTTTGTCTGAAAGAGTTGTAAATGACTCTCTTTGACCAATAAAATTTGCCGTAGTTTTTTGCGTTCTATTTAAAAAGTTATAACCGTAAGAGTTATGAAATCTGTATTTTAGATCATTTGGTTTTTTATAAGAATCATTACGATTTATATTATATCCGATTCTACCTTCTAGGTAGTTATCAGCATTTCTTCTTACTTCTAAACCAACTGTTCCCGCATCTTTTTCGTGATAAGAATCTGTAGTTCTTTTAACAAAAGTTACAGATATTTCAGGAATAAAATCTAATTCTGAGTCTCCTACATTATTATAAACAATACCGCTTCTTAATCTAGCTATGTAGTTAATTCCTGCATATTTTGCATTAGCGGTTTCGCTAACTGAAGGAATAATTCTTGAAGATTTATATTTATTCCAAGCAATTCCAGCAACAGCATCCCAAAATATTTTATTATTATAAAATTTTCCGCCGTAAATATTGGCTTGGTAAGTATCAACATTTACATATCTTAAATTGTTAGAAAATGAAATGCGCGAATTGGAATAACCAAGCGACGCTCCTATTAAAGTATTTTTATTAATTTTTTTATCTTTTCCAAAAACAAAACCATCAGCTTTAGAACTATAGCTTAAATCACTTTGTGAGCCATATCTTCTAGCACTAGATCCAAAAATCTCTCCCCAAACTGCATATTTTTTTTCTTCAACGGATTTTTTATTTTCTTTTAAAGCTAGTTTTTCTTTTTCTCTTAAAACTTTTTTCTCATGAACCTTTAATGTCAAAGCATCAACCTCTAAACATGAACAAGAATTTTCATCATATTGATCTATTATTCTGACTTTACTTTTGATATTTTTATTTTTTTCAGCCGCTACAGACAAACAAAATCTTAAAGCTTCACCTTCATAGTCATGATCATCTTTATCATCATACTTAGAACCATCAATTCCAAGATTAACGAATGAATTAAAACGACTATTTGCTGCTTCAAGATTTTTATGAACAGGAACCATTACCGCTAATTCAATATCTGCATCATTTATTGGAGCAGCTGATCTTAAAGCTTTGGCAATTTCGAAATAGCTAGATGATGTATCGATATATTTTTGAAATTTTTCTAAAGTACCATTAGAATCACCACCAACTTCATCAATATTTTCAAAAACCTTTTTTGCAGTTTCATCGTCTGTAATTTCATCAATTGATACCCTTTCGATATAAACCACTAAATCTTTATATTTTCCTGTGCTTTCAATATAATCACGAGCGGCAGAGTGAAAAGTAAGAATACCAATTTTGTTATTACCAAGAGTACCATCGTTGATACTGATATTTGAATCTGCAACAGCCTTAACATCTGATTCCGAAGCATTAGTTGCTGTGTTTTTGTAATCACCATCAATTACTAAATAATCAACACCGCTTTGTAAGTAAGAATAATTATCAGCAATATTTATGTTTAATCTAACTCCACTTTCAATATTGGTTTTTCCTGCAAAATTTAGCCTTCCTAAAGCTCCACCATCAGTAAAAGTTGTAGAAATTATTGGGTGAAGACCAGTGCCAGCAAGTATTGAAAGATTTCCCAATGCGTCGCTACCATTAGATCCAATTGCATAAGTTTTGGTGCCAATATTAATTCTAGCTTCAGATTTTTCAGTTTTTCTATCAGTTCTTGTATTTATCGAACCAATCATGGCATCAGAAGCAAAATCATTATTAAAATTTAAAGTGCCTGCAAGGGTAATATCTCCTGTTACACTTCCGCCATTTAAGTTAATGGTTTGAGACTTGAGGCTCGTATTAATTTTTCCAACAATTGTTCCATAATTTGTAATCGTACTATTTTCACCTTGTGGTCTGATACTAGAAGCATTCTGACCCGGATAGGCAGGATTAGTAACTGCCGTTCCATTCAAAACTTCATAATTGTTATTATCTTTACAGGTATCAGGAAGAGTATCATATGCAGAACATTCTGTAACCATGTCAGAACCTGCTATTGGACTAGTTTCAATTCTAATATTACCATTAGATTCATTAGTAATATTAAGGGTTGTATTAAAATCAGAAATTATGTTACCAGCACTGATCAAACCTCTATTAGTAATATTAACTTCTGACGTAATATATGCTTTATTTTTATCAAATGTTTCACTAAATACTTTCGCTCCAAACACCATTTGACCATAAATCTTTCCCGTAGACTCATTGGTAATAGAAATGTTACTTTTTATTCTACTATTACCACTAGAGTAAAAAGAATTACTGTCAGTAACCCCCGGATTTGCTGTTAATCTTGGATTTGCAGCAATTATACCTTCATTTCGAACCCTTAAAGTAAGAGTTCCGATAACTCCCGCTTCAGCATTTTCATCAGCTTCATCTTTTGAGGCACCAGTAAAACTATTATAATTACCAGCACCACCACTACAATTAACTGTATTAGTATCACCCGAACTAACAGCGGGATCTTGATCAATACAAGCAGCATTGTCATATCTTATTGCAGATCTTGAACCTTGAATAATCCCATCTTTTCCCACGATAATATCGGTTCCACTGCTATCTGAATCTCTTAAAAATATAGCAGTATCTGTGCTGTTAATAATACCTGATTTTACTTCTAAAGTTTTGAGATGACCACCAAGCTCTGCAACAATTGCACCTGTTCCTTTGTCTGCAATAGAAGTATTGATTCCCTCACCTTCATTTGCCTGTACAGTAATTACAGCACCAGAAACTCCATTTGGAATAGAAACCCCAATTGATGCTCTCGTAGTAATGCTTACTTGATTAGTAGTGGTGTTAAAGGGAATGGCACCATAAATTCCTGAAAAAATAAGATTTCCACCACGATTAATTAACAATGTTTGGTTGTCTGCCGTAAAAGTTCTTTTGCACGATGTTAAACCACCAGAACAATCTTCTTCTGAGTTAACTGCAGCAGGATCAGCGAAAGCATTTTGAGAAAATAAAAAGAAAAGCAATTGAACTGAAATTGCTTTTGAAACTCTTAACAACATTTTGAAAGAAATTTGCAGAAAAATTTTTAAAACTAAAAAGGCTAATTTTTAAAAAGCGGGGCTTTCTATTAAGCAAACTCAATTATGCAAGATGTGTTTTACAATAGAGTACATACCAAAAATCATCAAAACTTAATTAAACAACATACTAACTATTGAGCAGCTAATATTCTTGCTTGAGAGTCAAATTCTAATATTTCTTCAATTGAATCTGGATTTTTGTGAGGAATTTTTTCTAAAACTCGCTCTACAACATTAACAATTTGATTAAATCCAATCTCTTTTTTTAAAAATCTTTCCACCGCAATTTCATTTGCTGCGTTTAGAACTGCTGGAGCTGATCCATCAATTTCCATAACTTGGCGACATAATTTTATAGCGGGAAATTTTTTATCATCTGTGGCAAAAAAACTTAGATTTTGTAATTTTGCTAAATCAAGTTTTTCATGCTTGATTTTCATTCTTTTTGGAAATGCTAAGGCATAAGAAATAGGAACTTGCATGTCTGGCTTACTTAACATTGCTAACACCGAACCATCAGCATAATCAACCATTCCATGAATTATTGATTGCGGATGCACCAAAATTTTTATTTGTTCTTTTTTTAGAGGAAATAAATGGAAAGCCTCAATCATCTCTAAGCCCTTATTCATCATGGTTGCAGAATCGATTGATATTTTTGCACCCATTGACCAATTTGGATGTTTTAATGCTTGCTCTACTGTGATTTTTGCAAAATCAATATCACGACCAAAGAAAGGGCCACCTGATGCTGTAAGCGTAACAGAATCAATTTGGTGTAAATTTTCATTTTCAAAAATCTGAAAAATTGCATTATGTTCTGAATCAACAGGAATAATCTTTGAACCGCTATTTTTAGCTGCCGCCAATAAAAAACCTCCACCGCAAACTAACGATTCTTTATTAGCCAAAGCTATATCTGAGCCAGATTTTATTGCTTCTAAAGTTGGCAACATTCCAGCCGCACCAACAATTGCTGAAATAAATAAATCACATTTGATTTTTGCCACTTCCAAAACCGCTTTTTTGCCGCTTAGAATTTGGCAATTATCTAAATTTTTTAATTCTTCTTTTAGCTGCAAAAACAAAGATTCATTTTCTATTACAACATAGCGTGGCTTTAAATCCAAAGCTTGAGATACAAGTGTTTCTAGGTCATTTCTAGCAATAAGAGCCAAAACCTCAAAATCTTGTGGAGAGTTTTTAATAACTTGAATTGTACTTTTTCCAATTGAACCAGTGCAGCCAAAAATAGAAATTTTTTTCATTTTATTTTTTTGATTTTGATTTGGTTAATTTTTTTTCCCTTATTTGGTTCAGATATTTTTTTTCCCTCTTCTTCAATTAAAGCCTCCAAACTCATTGCCTTGGATTGAGTTTTATCTAAAACAAAAGTTATTTCTGGAACAGTTCTTAAAGTAACTTTCTTAGCCATTTGATAACGAAAATGTGGCGCAGCTTCATTTAATTTATCGACAATTTTTTTATGCATCGAGTCATTTCCAAAAATGTCGATAAAAATTTTTACATTCTTTGCGTCAGGACTAACATCAGCTTCTAAAATAGTTATGTAACTTCCCGGAACTGTCAAAATGTCTTCTCTCATAAAAATGTCAGACATTATTCTTTTTATATTTTCTCCAATTTGTAGCTGTCGTTGCGATTTCATTTTTCTTAAAAATTAAATTAAGTTGTAAATACGTCTTTTAGCTCCCTTCTTATGACGGGATCTTTTTATTATTTTCTAAATTTTTAGAAACGTTTATATTGATGAATACCACGCATCACCAAATCAAAAGTGCAAA
Organism: uncultured Rhizobium sp.; assembly: GCA_964461905.1. Classification (GTDB taxonomy): domain Bacteria; phylum Pseudomonadota; class Alphaproteobacteria; order Rickettsiales; family UBA1997; genus UBA2645. The sequence goes on from CAYWVI010000001.1 coordinate 21,347, forward strand.
GTTTAATTGATTGAGTATTCATAATGTCTGAGTGACGAACAAGAGCCGTTAAAGCTTTTCTTTCTTCTTCGCTATATGACAAATATTGGTAATCCGTTTCATTATATGGATGCTTTGCAAAATACATTTCTGTTTCAAGCTTACCAAATTTTGGGTGATAAACATTCATATTAATGTGTGGAGCGCGTCCCGGAACTGAACCCGGCATAATTGTTATGAAGTGATAATTGCCTAAATTATCGGTAACAGTTCTTCCTGACATACTAAAATATTTATCGATAAACTCGCTGTCTTGTTCAAGCAAAGTATGATATTTTCCTGCTGAATTTTTTTGCCAAATCTCAATAACAGCACCATCAATTGGCACATTAAAAGAGTCTGTTAAAGTGCCTTGAATAAAAATTATCTCTCCAAAAGCACGATAAAAAGCTCCCGTTTTTTTAGCTAAATTATTAGTAGTTGCAAAAGTTTCTGGAATTGAAAGATCTGCCGCAAAAAAGCGTGAAGGAGTGGGAGTTTTTGGCTCAAAAACTGAAGGAGCTTCTTTGTTAAAACGATCAACTGGATAACCTTTAACATGCTTAAAAGCTGGATGAATTTCATCTTCAATAGCAAAAGAAGAAAAAGACCAAAACACTAATAAAATTGTTAAAACAAATTTTCTCATTTGATTAAACTTTTGGTAATGTCACTCCAGTTTGTTTCATGTACTTTCCAGAGCGCATGTCGTAAGAAACTTCACAAGGTTGATCACCTTTGAAAAATAAAAACTGACAGGCTCCTTCAAAAGCATATATTTTGGCAGGCAATGGAGTTGTATTTGAAAACTCTAAAGTAACGTGACCTTCCCAACCAGGTTCTAAAGGAGTAACATTTACAATAATTCCACAACGGGCATAAGTTGATTTACCAACACAAACAACCAAAACATCTTTTGGAATTTTAAAATATTCAACCGTACGAGCTAAAGCAAAACTATTTGGCGGAATAATACAAACATCAGTTGTACGATTTACAAAACTAGTTTCGCAGAAATTTTTTGGATCAACAATTGCCGAGTCAATATTGGTAAAAATTTTAAACTCGTTAGAAACTCGAGCATCATAACCATAAGAAGAGTTACCGTAAGAAATTATTTTGTTACCTTGCAAATCAACACGAACCTGTTGTTCTGCAAACGGCTCAATCATTTTTTGATTTTTGACGAGCGCGGCAATTGATTTATCTGAAAGAATTGACATTGGTTGCTAAAAGAAATTTTGATTTTGATGAGAAGTTTCTTGCCTGTAATAAGATGTCTTTTTATAAAAAATAAATCTCAATTCGCAAATTAAAAACTCCTATTTTTTTACAAAATGCATGACATCTCTTATCTACGAGATATATTAATTTTACTTTTTGCCTCAGTATTAATTGTAATTATTTTTAGACAGCTTGGCTTAAGTCCCGCCTTGGGATATCTAGTCTCTGGAGCAGCTATTGGACCTTTTGGTTTTGGAGTTTTAACAAGCACAGAAACCACTCAATCTATTGCCGAACTTGGTATAGTTTTTTTGCTTTTTGCTATAGGATTAGAACTTACTTTAGGACGGTTAATTGCAATGAAAAAATACGTCTTAGGTTTTGGTGGACTGCAAGTAATTTTAACATCTGCCGCAATTTCGTTGATTGGTGTAGAGTTTTTTAAGCTACCCCTAGAAACCGCAATTATCATTGGAACCGCTTTATCTCTTTCTTCAACTGCAATTGTGCTGCAAGTAATTGCTGAGCATTCTGAACAAACCACAAGGGTTGGTCGTTTATCTTTTTCAATTCTTTTAATGCAAGATTTGGCAGTAATTCCAATTTTAGTTTTACTACCTCTTCTTGCTAAAAAAGATTCTGATCTAAATATTTTTCATGCTTTAGGTGGAGCATTACTTGATGCAATGATAGCCATGGCAATCATTGTTGTTGTTGGAAGACTTCTTTTGCGTCCACTCTACCGCTTAATTGCCGCGACAAAAAATGACGTATTATTTTTAAGCTTAACTTTATTAATCATTTTAGGATCATCATTTTTGAGCAATCACATGGGTTTATCTTTTGCCCTTGGAGCTTTTATCGCTGGCTTAATGGTTGCTGAAACTGAATATAAATATCGTGTTGAAGAAGAAATTCTCTCTCTAAAATCACTTTTGATGGGACTTTTCTTCATGACAATTGGAATGTCATTTGATTTTGATTTATTGCTTTCAAGCTTACCTTATATCGTGATGGTTTCTTTGGCTCTGATAGTTGTAAAATCTTCAATAATCATAACCTTATGTGCCATTTTTCGCTTTCCCATGGCACCAGCAATTCATACTGGATTGCTACTTTCACAAGGTGGAGAATTTGCCTTTGTTGTATTTTTAATGGCTGTTCAACTCAAATTTATTGATATCGACACTTCACAATTTTTGATGACTGTTGTTACGTTCACAATGGCACTCACCCCATTGCTTGCAGCACTTGGACGCAAAGCTAAATCAAATCTTTATACCAAAGAAGTTCTTCAAGATAATCAAATTAAACGAGAACTTGGCGATATTTCTAAACATGTAATAGTTATTGGATTCTCAAAAGTAGGACGCATTGTTTCGTATATACTTCGCAAACGCGGCATAAATTATGTTGTAATAGAAAATAATCATCGCGCTGTTCGCATCGAAAAAAATAACGGCTATAACATACATTATGGTGATGCTTTAAACATCGACATACTTCGCTATGTTGGAATTGAGCGTTGTGAATCAGTTGTTATTACTATGGAAGATGAAATTGCGTGTATTAAAATAACTCGATTCATTCACGAAAATTTTCCTAATGCTCACGTAATCACAAAAGCCGAAACTATAAATAATGCTGATCGCTTTAAAAAACTTGGAGCTAGCTTGGTTGTTTCAAAAAATCTTGAAACTGGATTACAATTAACTCATGCAGCACTAACTTCAGTTGGCACAACAACTTCTGAGATAAACAATGCCCTTTCTGCATTTCGTGATATTAACTCTGATATTATGCGCGACATAATACTTTATGATGAAAATAGCGGCGGGGAAGAGATTTTTGAAAAAAAACCTAACTAAATTAATTGGGTAACTTTTGGATTGGGTTTTAGAACACAATCCAAAAGTGCTAATTAAGTGGTAAAATTTATTCTTTTGGAATCATCTTTTTAATCTCTTCTCTAACAACTTTTTCAACCAAGTCTGGCAAATTATCGTTAAACCATTTTTCAATTTTTGGTTCCATTAAATGCAAAGCTAACTCTGCAAGAGCTGGACTTTGAGAAAAGCTAGAAATTCCAGAAACCACATTTTTGGCATCAACTAATTTTTTTACTGAATCACTTACTTGACGAACAGTTGATTCATATTCTTGTGATTTTACTGGCTGACTAACTAGTTTATCACTCTCAAATTTTTGCGATTTTTCTTTTTCCATTGGCATGAAATTCATTGTTGGCTGTGCTTTCAATGGCATTGAAGTTTCAGAGGTATTGGCTGAAAAACCCATCAACTCTTTTTCAAATTCAAGATCAATTTCATGTTTTTGAATTTGTGGCTGATTTGAGTCTTCAAGTTTTTTATCCCATAAAATTTCTTGCTCTGGATTCGAATTAAACCCTAAAGGATCTAATTCCTTAACTTCTTCTTTAGTGGCTTCAAAAACAGTTTGCTGCTCAATTTCTTCATTTTTTACCTGAGCAAAAATATCATCTTCTTGCTCAAGATCTGCAAAATCAAAATCATCCTTGGGCATTTCACTAACTGTTTCTTTTTGTAACTCAGATTTTGGTTCCAATTTTTCTAAAATATCTAAATCTAAATCGTCAATTTTTGGTTCAGGTTGTTTTAAAAAAGATTGTTCTTCAGTTTTTATAGACATCTTATCATCTTCCAAATGAGCATCAAAAGATGGTAATTCTTTCGACGAACTTTCCATAGTTTGGTTAACTATTTCTTCTTCCTCCTCAAAATTAGGTAACTCTAAATCATCTTCTTCTAAATCTTCGTCATGATTATCTTCTTCTTGCTCCTCATGATCTTCTTCATGGTATTCTTCAAAACCCTCTTCATCATCTTCATGATCTTCTAAATCTTCATCATGATCATCTTCTTCTTGTTCATCATGATCTTCTTCAAAATTCTCTTCTTCATCTTCATGATCTTCTAAATCTTCATCATGATCATCTTCTTCTTGTTCGTCATGATCTTCTTCAAAATTCTCTTCATCATCTTCATGATCTTCTAAATCTTCGTCATGATCATCTTCTTCTTGCTCTTCCTGATCTTCTTCATCTTCATGATCTTCAGAATCCTCTAACAATTCTTCTTCAGACTCTGATTCTGTAACGGAAGAATTAATTGGATTTCCTAGCCAATCAACAGGCCCAACATCTCCTGCCACAACTTGAGAAGTTTTGCCACTAACACCATTATCTTCTACCTCAACTTCATCTTCAGATTTTTCAATTTCTGACACATCTAAAACTGGATCAGGCATTACAACAGCTCCAGATTCTTTTCTGGCAGGAGGATTAATTGCGGAAGGTGCAAAAGTTTTTTCTTCATTGTCTAAATCTAAATCATCCAAATTAAAATCTTTGAAACTTTCAATTCCTGAAGTTTTTTCCGTAGATTTTTTTATTGATAAATCTTTTTTCTCTTCGAATTTTTCAATGTCTATTCCCAAATCATCTTCAAATTTTTGATCTACAACTGATGCTACTTCTGCCTTAGATTCTACAGCCTTACTTTTTTTATTATCGCTAGAAGAAATATCTTCAAATTCATCTTCTGAATTAGAATTAACAACGTTTGGAACCTCTTCTTTTTTCTCAGCTTTTTGATCAAGCTTAAGCATTTTTTTCTTGATAGTTTCTAAAATCGAATGAGTATTTTTTTCTGCCATTACAAACCCTGTAAAGTGTTGATTTTGCTAGTTTTGGAAACCTATTTATTTTTTATCTCAAATAAAAAACTAAGCCGATTTTTTTACCATCTTGCTAAAATTACAATCAAATAAAATGAAAAAAGATTACCTAAAAATTTTTATATGGCTCTGCATCGGAATTTTAGGTGCTGCTTCATTTGGTGGAATTGCATTAATACGCGGAGAAAAAATTTCTTCATTATGGTTTATTACAGCTTGTGTTTGCACTCAACTTATTGCTTATCGTTTTTATAGTGCGTGGATTGCAACAAAAATTTTGCAAGTAAATGAAAATAACAAAACTCCAGCCACAAAAATTAATGATGGAAAAGATTTTGTTCCAACAAATCGCTGGATTGTTTTTGGACATCATTTTGCCGCAATCGCTGGACCTGGACCATTAATTGGCCCAACTCTTGCTGCACAATTTGGATATTTACCGGGAACATTATGGATTTTAATTGGCTCAGTTTTTGCTGGCGCAGTTCAAGATTTAATAATTCTATTCGCTTCAATGCGTAGAAACGCAAAATCACTTGGACAATTAATAAAAGATGAAGTTGGAAAAACCTCGGGATATGCAGCAATGATTGGAACGTTAGCAATCATAATTATCTTAATCGCTGTTTTAGGCTTAGTTGTTGTAAAAGCTTTAGCGCATAGTCCTTGGGGTTCTTTTACTGTTTTAATGACCATTCCAATTGCCATGTTGGTTGGTATATACTTATACTACATTCGTCCAACTGGAGTTATTGAAGCAAGTTTAGTTGGCTTCGTTTTATTTCTCTTGGCTGTTTATGGTGGAAAATTAATTCACTATCACCCTGCACTATCACAAATTTTTGATCAAAGCTCAAAATTCTTAGCAATCGCTGTTATTATTTATGGATTTGCTGCCGCCACACTTCCTGTTTGGCTACTTTTAACGCCGCGTGATTATTTATCTTCGTTCTTAAAACTTGGAACAATTTTACTACTCGCAATTGCTTTGTTGATCTTTCGCCCTGAAATTCAAATGCCAGCAATAACACAATTTATTGATGGTTCTGGTCCAATTTTTAGCGGCAAAATTTTTCCATTTTTATTTATTACAATTGCTTGTGGCGCAATCTCGGGATTTCATGCATTAGTCGCTTCAGGAACAACTCCCAAAATTATCTCTAATGAAAAAGATGTTCGCCTAATTGGTTATGGAAGCATGTTACTTGAAGGATCAGTTGCAATTATGGCAATGATCGCTGCTTGCGTTTTGCAACCCGGAATTTTCTTTGCCATAAATTCACCAGCTGCCGCTTTAGGAAGCGATGCAGCACAAACTATAACATCTTGGGGTTTTCCAGTAACGTCAGAAACCATGAAAGAACTAGCAGCACAAATGGGTGAAAACACTTTATTTTCGCGCACTGGCGGCGCGCCTTCTCTTGCTGTTGGCATGGCAACAATTTTTTCATCAGCTTTTGGCAGCAATATGTTATCACTTTGGTATCATTTTGCCATTATGTTTGAAGCAATTTTTATTCTTACAACTCTTGATGCAGGAACAAGAGTTGCGCGCTTTATGCTTGAAGATTTACTTAAATTTCGCGAAAAAAATTTACATAAATCAATTTTAGCTTCTTTGTTTTCTAGCTTCTTAATTGTTGCCGCTTGGGGATATTTTCTTTATATTGGAGTAATTGATCCAAGCGGAGGCGTAAATATTTTGTGGCCACTTTTTGGAATGTCGAACCAAATGCTTGCAGGAATTGCATTGGTTTTAGCAACAGTAATAATCTTTAAAAGTAATCGTAGGAAATATTTTTTTGTTACCGCAATTCCCCTGATTTTTCTTTTAATTACAGTCAGCTGGGCAGTTTTAGAAAAAGTATTTTCTTCTGACGTAAAAATTGGTTTTTTCGCTCTAGCAAATTCACTGCAATTTAACCTTGAACATGGTTTGATTTTAGGTGCAGAAAATATTTCAACAGCCAAAAAAACTATTTTTAATCAACGCTTAGTTGGAACAATCGCTTTAAGCTTTGCAGCAATTTTATGGATTGTAGTAATTGATGGAATTCGTAGCTGTCTTTTTTTCAAGAAAAAATGAAAAAAATTTGGGCTTTTTTAAAACTAGTTATTAGCTATTTAAACGGCAATTTTGCTTATCAAAATTATCTTAAAATTCATAATCAAAATCACCCAGAAATAGTGCCGATGAATCAGAAGAATTTTTTTAGAGAAAGAACCAAAAATAAAAAAATTAACCGCTGCTGTTGACATTGAAGGGTGCTTCTTAAATGATTAATCAATCTCTTTTTAAGTATTTTTAAAAAAACACATGTCACAAAACTGGAAAGCTAACTCTTGGCGAAACTTACCAATAAAACAGCAGCCGATCTACGAAGATCAAAATTTATTAAAACAAACTGAACAACAACTAAAAAATTTTCCACCACTTGTTTCATTCGATGAAATTGAAAAATTAAAATCAGAATTAGCTTTGGTAACAGAAGGAAAAGCTTTCTTATTACAAGGTGGCGATTGTGCTGAAAGCTTTGCTGAATTTTCTCACGATAATTTAAAAAATTTCTTTCGTACCGTAATGCAAATGACCATCGCGTTAATGCATGGTTTAAATAAGCCAATTGTAAAAGTTGGTAGAATTGCTGGGCAATATGCAAAACCCCGCTCCGACAATAGCGAAACAATTGACGGCATAACAATGCCAAGCTATCGCGGCGATATTGTAAACAAAATTGACTTTGAACAAACTGCCAGAATTGCTGATCCTAAACGTTTAATTGAATCTTATTTTTATTCTGCCGCTTCGCTGAATTACTTAAGATCGCTAGCACTTGGCGGCTATGGAAATTTAGAAAAAGTTAATAAGTGGAATGAAGAATTTGCTCACAGCTTAGTTAGCAAAGAAAATACCGAAAAAGTTATTGAAGAAGTAAATAAAAATTTACGTTTCATTAAAGCTTGTGGTCTTGATTCTAGCTCTTTGCCACAATTAACAACTGCCAGCTTTTTTACTTCGCACGAAGCTTTGCTTTTAAATTATGAGGAAGCTTTTATTCGCGAAAATAAAGATAATAAAAAATTCTACGATTTAAGTGCGCATATGCTGTGGATTGGAGATCGCACACGCAACCCAAATGAAGCTCATGTTGAATTTATGCGTGGCATAAGCAACCCAATTGCTTTTAAAGTTGGACCTTCAATTTCAAAAGATGATTTACTCAAACTTTTAGAAATTTTAAATCCAAATAATGAAGCTGGTCGAATTACTCTAATTTCTAGAATGGGTGCCTCAAAAGTTGAACAAACTTTACCACCTTTAGTTGAAGCAGTGAAGTCTTCAGGGCAAAAAGTGATTTGGTCTTGCGATCCAATGCATGGCAACACAATCAAATCTTCAAACGGTTATAAAACGCGTAAGTTTGATGATATTTTAAGCGAAATTAAAACCTTCTTTAAAGTTCATAAAGACCTTGGAACATATGCTGGCGGAGTTCACTTTGAGATGACTGGACAAGATGTGACAGAATGTTTAGGCGGAAATCAGCAAATCACCGAGCTAAATTTACAAGATCGCTACCATACTCATTGCGACCCAAGATTAAACTCTTCGCAAAGTGTTGAATTAGCATTTATGATTGCTCAAGATTTAGCCTCAATAAAATAAAATGACAAAAAAAACTCACGGTACAATTGCTATTGTTGGAGCTCCAAATGCCGGAAAATCAACACTTACTAATGCAATTTTAGGACAGAAACTTTCGATTGTTTCGCCAAAAGTTCAAACAACTCGTAATTCTATCAAAGCCATTGCTCTTGAAGATCAAACGCAATTAATCATTATTGATACTCCCGGAATTTTTATTCCGCGTGATGATAAAATTCTTGAAAGAGTTATTGTTAAATCTGCTTGGCAAGGTCTTCGTGATTCTGATCACGTCTGTTTTTTAATTGATGCTGCGGTTGGACTAAATCGTGAAAATTTAAGAATTATTGAAGATTTAAAAAAAGAAAATTTGCCAATCACAATTTTGATTAACAAAACTGATTTGGTCAAAAAAAACACCATTCTTGAAATAATGGCTGGAGTTGTTGAGCTTGGTTTTGAAGAGATAATTCCTATTTCTGCTGAAACAAAAGATAATGTAGAAAAAGTTAAGAAACTTCTTTGCGAAAAATGTTTAAATCCCGGTTGGATTTATGATGAAGATCAAATCACTGACGCACCAATGCGTTTTATCGCATCAGAAATTACCCGTGAAAAATTATTTCTAAAATTAGAACAAGAATTACCCTACAACTTAGCTGTTAAAACAGATTCTTACGAAGTTTTAAACAATGGCGACATAAAAATTTATCAAACAATTTTGGTTACAAAAGAAAGCCAAAAAAGCATTATTGTAGGCAAAAATGGCTCAATGATAAAGCAAATTGGACAAGAATCTCGCACTGATATTTCTGAAATTGCCAACGCAAAAATTCATCTTTTTTTATTTGTTAAAGTTCAGAAAAATTGGATGAATGACTCAGAAAATTATGAAAAACTCGATATAGACAAATTGCCAAAATAAGATGACTTCAACAATTGATCCAAAAGAAGTAGAAAAATTCTCACGAATTGCTGATGAGTGGTGGAGCCAAACAGGAAAGTTTAAACCATTACATAAATTCAATCCAATTCGTATTGAATTTATCACCCAAGAAATTTCTAAAAAATTTAAAATTAACTCTGATTTAAAAATTTTAGATATTGGTTGTGGTGGCGGATTAATTGCCGAGCCATTTTCTAAAATGGGAGCAAATGTTACAGCAATTGATGCCTCAGAAAAAAATATTGCCGTTGCTAAGATTCACGCCGAAAAATCTGATCTCAAAATTGATTATCGAGTTTTAGCTGCAGAAGATTTAGATGAAAAATTTGATGTAGTGTTTGCTCTTGAAATTATTGAACATGTAGCCGATGTAGAAAAATTTATCAGCAGTTGTTCAAAATTAGTTAAACCAGATGGACTACTTTTTGTAGCCACAATGAACAAAACATTAAAATCTTTAGCTTTAGCAAAATTTGCCGCAGAATATATTTTACGCTGGCTACCAATTGGAACTCATGATTGGAAAAAATTTCTTAAACCATCCGATCTAAACGAAAAAGCTCTTTCTAACAACTTATTATTACAAAATCTAACTGGCTTTGATTACAACATCCTAAAAGATGAATGGAGCATAACTAAAAACCTTGATATTAATTATATCGCAACTTTTGTAAAAAATTAATAAAGCTAAAATCTGTAAAGATAGTTCATCAAAACACCAACAATTGATCCAGAGTAACCATCTTCTTTCATGTTTGATCTACTAATATCTAAAGTAAGGCGTTCTGTAAATTTATATCCAACTGAAAGCTGTGCATGACTAGCCTTTCCTTCTTTTTGTAATCTATGACTACTTGGATCACGAGATAAGTAAGAAAAACTTCCTGTCCAACTGCTATATTTAAGAATCAAAGCCGCAGTTTTATGAAGTGAATTACGACCTTGCTCTCCATCAATGCTAGTTACTTTTACTATTTCAATGAATGGAATAACCGAAGTTTCACCAATTTTATAAAGATATTCTGAACCAAAAACATAACCTTTTTCACGTTGTCTTCCCGGCAATCTATTAACACTCAAGCTTTTAAAGCCAATATTGTAACTCCAATCTTCAATTTCAAAAAAGTCTTTCCCTTCAAGAGCCACTGAATAAGAATTTAAAGATTTTGTAGAGCCAGCAGAACCATCTTTACTACTAGCATATCCTCTATTATCTAAAGCACTTCCACTTAAACCAGTAGTATCATTAAAAAATGAATTAACTGTTATTTTGCTTTTTTCTAACAAGGCAGAAAGAGATACACCAATTTTTTCTCTTAGGTTATAATCTTCTGTAAATTGTGATGTAAATACACCCATTCTTTTTTTCTTATCATGAGCAGTTCCAAACTTTGGATCAAATTTACCTGCTGAAAACTGCATATCTTCATTTTGGAATTGTAGTTTTAATTCTTCAACTAACAGACCATATCCAGATGCTTTAATACCGCGATCTGAATCTAAAAAAGTTCTATACCTTTCTGGATATTCACCATTTCTGGTTGTTAATACATCATTTTGTTGCAATCTCCACTGAGTTTTAACTGCCCAATTTCTGTCAATATTTAAACCAAAATCTGATTCTACATAACCAAAAGCATTATTGGGTGAAACTCCAGTTTTGGTAGTTGATAAAACTCGATCAGCACTTAATTGAAATAATGCAGTTCCAGAAATATTAGGATATTGCCCAGCAGCGTATGAATTAGTTAAAATCAAAACAGAAAATAAAACGACTTGTGGTAAAAATTTATTCATGAATAGCGAAAATTTTATGATTATTTTGGTAGAATAACGGTAACTGTACTTCCAACGTTAAGTTCACTTTCTATTTGAAACTCACCGCCGTGTAATTCAATAAAATGTTTTGTTAAATAAATACCTATTCCTGTTCCTGCAACAGCTAATGTATTTTTAGCACGGAAAAATTTTTGACCAATATGAGCTAAATCTTCTTTTGGAATTCCAATTCCTTGATCAATAACACGCAATGCAATCTTTGTTGGACTAGCTTTGGCTAAAATTTTTACAGTTGTAGAATCTTTAGAATATTTTATAGCGTTAGAAATTATGTTTGTTACCGAGTGATCCAAAAGTTTTTGATCTCCATTAAATTCTGTTGGTAGCTCATCAATTCTGGTAATAATTTTAATTTGTTTATTAACCGCCAGATTAGAATTTTTTTCAATTACGTCTAAAACAAAAGCTTTAAGATCAAAAATCTGTTTTTCGACTTTAATTTTTCCATCACCGCTTTCCATCTTAGCAAGATTTAAAGTACTGTGAATTAAACCGTTCATTCTCTGAATTCCGACTTTAATTCGATCAAAACCCTTTGTTAATGCATCATCTTCTACTCCAAGATTTTTAATTTTTCTTGTTAGTAATTCTCTAGTTCCATCAATAATTTGTAGAGGAGTTTTAAATTCATGAGAAACTAACGCCACAAATTCATTTTGCATTTGTCTCATTTCTTGCTCATGCTTTAAAGCCTCTTTAAGCTGTAAAGTTTTTTCTATTAAAGCGTGATTTGAAATCATTACACGCTCAATTGACTTAGAACGATCAAGAGCGATAGAAAATTGATTTGCAACCATTTCGATTAATTCTACCTCATCAGCAAGCCAATTTCTTTTACTTGATTGATGAATATAAATTCCGCCATTTATTTTTTCGTTAAATGTTGTTGTAACGGCAATTTGTGATACAACGCCAAATTTTCTGCAAAGATCTTGAACATCAGAAAAATTTCGATCCGATAAAACATCTTCTGCAATTGTTAGAGAAGTTTTTTTATCTGCTTTTCCGAACTTTATAAAAAACCTATTTTGGAAATTTATATAATCAGACATTATTTTTAATGCCTGAGGATCATTTTTATCTTTTAGAATTTTTGCCGCATATTTATCGCAATACTCAACCACAAAACTTGCAGCTCCTTCATCATAATCATGCATTACACATCTATCGACCTTAAGATGTTCACATAATATTTTTGCTGTCTCTTTTGCAATTTCTCTAATCTCTAAATCAGAAATTATTAAACCACCAACTTGGCGCAATAAACGTTCATTACGCAAAGTTCTCTCGAGATTTTTCATTAAACTCTGATTCGCTGACTTAGCTTCTTTTTTAAGATTATCATTATCAGAGAATTCAGAATCTATTTTTGTAAAAGCAAGCGTGGCGTATTTTCCACTATCACCTTCAGAATTTACTATTGGGTTAAAATCAACTTTTAGCCTATATCCACTATCATCTGAGGTTGAAATAATAACTGAACAAGAGTGAAAATCTTTTACTGATTTTATTAAACGAACATACTCCATATGATCTTCTGAGGAGTAATCAAAATCTAAATTGGTAAATAAAAAATCATAATTTTTGCCAATCAAGTTGTGCATAGGTATACCAAATACCTCAGAAAAATTTTTATTTGCAAAAATTACTGAAAAATAATTCGGATTATTTTGCTTGGCAGCACATAAAATTAAAGCTTCGGACTTTTCTTCCAAAGATTTTTTTAAACTATCCAGTGAATCAATTTCTTCTTTCACGTTATTTTCTTTCATTAAAAGCTGTTTTGACATTGATTTACCTAAAAATATTTAAGCATAACTTTCTAAAGCATTATGTAAGTCAAACTTGATCTAGATTAGAATAAATCAATGCTTTTATCAAAACCGTCTCAGAATTAAATATCTTTGTTCAAAGCAAGATTATTCCCCTAGCCTTATCATAACTAACCTTAACTAACTGACCTTCAATAATTTCGCCCTTTAATATTTTTTCTGCCAACAAATTTTCAATCTCACGTTGTATAACTCTTTTTAAAGGACGCGCACCATAATTTGGATCAAAACCACTTTCAGCCAAGTAATCAGATGCAGATTTATCAAGTTTTAAATGAATATTTTTTATCTCTAATCTTTTTGCCAGCCTTGCAAATTGCACTTCCACAATATTGGCAATATTTTTGCGGCTAAGTTTATTAAATAAAATAATTTCGTCTAAACGGTTCAAAAATTCTGGACGAAAATGTTCGCGAACTACATTCATTACCGGCTCAAAAACAGAATCACTTTTTTTATTTTCTGGCAAATCCACCAAAAATTTTGAACCTAAATTCGAAGTTAAAATTATTATTGTGTTGGTAAAATTAACAACGTGACCTTGCGAATCTGTAAGTCTTCCATCATCTAAAACTTGCAGCAAAATGTTAAAAACATCTTGGTGAGCTTTTTCAACTTCATCAAATAAAATCACTTGATAAGGACGACGACGCACAGCTTCTGTTAAAACACCACCTTGCTCAAAACCAACATATCCCGGAGGAGCACCAATTAAACGTGCCACCGAATGTTTTTCCATAAATTCACTCATATCAATTCTAAGCATTGCTGATTCATCATCAAAAATAAATTCTGCCAATGCTTTTGAAACCTCAGTTTTACCAACTCCTGTTGGACCTAAAAATAAGAATGAACCAATTGGGCGGTTAGAATCTTGCAAACCCGCGCGTGATCTACGCACTGCGTTTGAAATTGCTTTTAAAGCTTCATCTTGACCAACAACTCTTTGGCGCAACAAATCTTCCATTTTTAACAATTTTTCTTTTTCACCTGATAAAATTTTATCAAGTGGAATTCCCGTCACTTTAGAGATAATTGCCGCAATATCATCTTCTGAAACTTCTTCACGCACTAAATTAGCCGAAACAGAAAGCTCAATTGTTGATAGTTCTTTTTGTAATTCAGGAATTTTTCCGTAAGTCAATTCACCAGCTTTGGCTAAATTTCCTTCACGTTGTGCTTTTTCTAATTCAAATTTTGCTTGCTCAATTTTTGCTTTTATCTCATTTACTTTGTTGCGCTTCATTTTCTCTGCTTCCCACAGAGAAGTCATCTCAGCAGATTTTTTTTCTAAATTCTTTAGTTCTAAATTGATCTTTTCCAAACGTTCTTTTGACGATTTATCATCTTCTTTTTTTAATGCTTCTGCTTCAATTTTCAGCTGTAAAACTTTGCGATCAATTTCATCAAGTGTTGTTGGTTTTGAATCAAGCTCAATTTTCAAAGAACTTGCCGCTTCATCAATTAAATCAATGGCTTTATCTGGCAAAAATCTGTCAGTAATATAGCGATCAGACAAGGTTGCAGCGGCAACTAAAGCTGAATCTTTAATTTTTATGCCATGATGAACTTCATATTTTTCTTTGATTCCACGCAAAATTGAGATTGTATCCAAAACGCTTGGTTCTTCAGTATATACTGGTTGAAAACGTCGTGCCAAAGCTGCATCTTTTTCAATATATTGACGATATTCATCAAGAGTTGTTGCACCAATGCAATGAAGGGTTCCTCGGGCTAAGGCTGGTTTTAGTAAATTTGAAGCATCCATTGCACCATCAGTTTTTCCTGCGCCAACAAGCAAATGAAGTTCATCAATAAAAAGCACGATATTGTCGTTATTTTCCACTTCAGATAAAACTGCTTTTAATCGTTCTTCAAACTCACCACGAAATTTTGCACCAGCAATTAACGCGCCTAAATCAAGTGACATAAGGCTTTTTCCTTGCAAACTTTCTGGCACATCGCCATTAACAATTCTTTGAGCTAAACCTTCAACAATCGCGGTTTTTCCAACTCCGGGTTGACCAATTAAAACTGGATTATTTTTAGTTCGGCGAGATAAAACTTGCATTGCACGACGAATTTCTTCATCACGTCCAATCACTGGATCAATTTTTCCTTCACGAGCTTTTTTAGTTAAATCTTGAGCATATTTTGATAAAGCTTGGTAGGTGCTTTCTGCTGAAGCAGAATCTGCTTTTTTACCAGAACGAATTTTTTGAATTGCCGTACGAAGAGCTTGAACAGTAACTCCGCAAACTTTTAAAGCTTGGGCTGCGGCATTTTTTTCATCTTCTAAAATTGCCTGCAATAAGCGTTCAATTGTTACAAATTGATCAGAATTTTGATCGGCAATTTTTTCTGCCAACATCAAAACACGAGCTAATTCTTGTGACATTGATGGCGAAGAATTAGCACCTTCAACAACGGGAATTTTATTTAAAATTTGAGTTACTTCAGCGTTTAAAATTTCAATATTTCCATCGCAAAGAGTTATGAGTTTTTGCGTTAAACCATCTTGATCATCAAGCATTGATGCCAATAAATGTTCTGGTAGTAATTTTTGATGCCCTCGCCCCAAAGCAAGCGTTTGAGCAGATTGTAAGGTGTTTTGTGTTTTTTCTGTATAGCGTTCTATTTTCATAATTCTCTTAATTTTATTGAAGAAAAATAACCACAATCAACTAAGGTTTATTTTAACTTCTTCAAGAGTAACGGCTCAATTTCTTCAACAGTTTTTATAAAAAAATCACGATTAAACAAGTCACGATGCGGGATTTGCAGATTGTCACCAAGATCAATTTTCAAATCTTGTATTAGCAAAATATCAATATCAATTTCACGCGGTGCCCATTTTCCACGATCTTTTCTACCAATATTTTTTTCTATTTCTTTGATTATTTGTAGAATTTTTTGGGGCGGAAATTTTTGCAGATCAATGTCGGCTGCAAAAGCAATATTAAAAAATTCTACATCCCATTCTGGTGGTGAATTTGGCAAAAGTAGTGCGGGATTTTTAAAGATTTTTGATATTTTAGTATCAGTTAAAAATAATTGATTTGTAAGTTCTAACTCTGCTTTTTCTAAATAAACATTACGATCACCAACGTTTGAACCAATTCCAAAAACAATGCGTTTCTTTTTTTGTTGTATTTTAACCAATTGGTTGAGAGATGCGCGAACTTTTAGCTGCGCCAGAATTTTCATTAACAACTTTCTGTAGAATTTTAATTTGATAATTTTGCTCTAAGTCTTGAGCATCTAAAACAATATTATTTAAACAATCAGATAAATTAGTTTTTTGATGTTCGCTTAAATTTTTAGCAAGATTGCTAAATAACGTTTCAATTAACTTTTCGCTATTTTTAGTTAGATCAACTATTTGAGAAATAAAATTTCTAAATGCTGTTTGCTCAGTAATTTCACTTGAACGCATTGAAATAATAACACGATCTAACTGTTCATCTTTAGACTTATTACAATTCATAACTGCAAGTAAAATTGCTTTTTCTGTTGTGTTGATTCTTTCATCTCCATCCCAAATATTTTCAGGAGTTTTTGAAGAAATTTTATTAATTTTAGCAATAACTCGAAGAAACTTTTCCTGCAAAAGCATATGACCACTCTCTTGCAAACCACTACTTAAATTTGTTAGATTTACAGCTCCAATTTTCATTGATGGAGTTGGTTTGCAAGTAGCATTGTAAATAAAACTAGCAAAATTTTTTGGTAAAAATTTTGTGATTCTTTTTAATCTTTTTTTATCACCATAAATAACTTCTACTTCTTGATAATTTTCTGTCTCTTTAATGATATTAATTTCAAGACGATTTTGATTATTTTCTTTTTGCCTTAAAGCATTATCTTCTTCTTTCGAATTAGAAACATCTTTTGAATCAAGAGAAAAAGGATTATTCAAATTAGGTTTTTGTAGCTGATTTTTCTTTATTTCTAAGTCCATCTGTAAGTTAATTTTGTTATACAAAATAGTAACAAAAACAAAATTACTTAGAACTTAAAAATCCCACCATTTCTTTAAAAAAGACTGCAAAACCTATTTCTTATTTCAAAATAAGAAATTTTAGACATTAAACCTAAAATGAAAAACATCGCCATCTTGCGTTATATAATCTTTTCCTTCTAAACGTAATTTACCCGCGGCTTTTGCTCCTTCTTCTCCGCCAAGATTTACATAATCTTCATAAGAAATTGTTTCTGCGCGAATAAAACCTTTTTCAAAATCAGTATGAATAACACCAGCAGCTTTTGGTGCGGTTGAATCTTTTTTCAATGTCCAAGCGTGACATTCTTTTGGCCCAACTGTAAAAAAAGTGATTAGATTTAAAAGCTTGTAGGAGCCTTTAATAATTTGCGCCAAACCAGTTTCTGCTAAACCAACTGATTCTAAATATTCTTTTTTCTCTTCTTCGCTTTCAAGCCCAGCAATTTCAGACTCAACTTGTGCGCAAATTTTTAAAACTTGATAAGAATTTTCCTGACCAAATTTTTCCACCATTTCAGAAAACTTATTTCCCTTCAGTTCGTGTTCTTTTAGGTTACAAACAAATAATTGTGGTTTTGAAGTTATAAGCTGTAGTTCTTTTAAAATTTTTTCTTCTTCATGAGAATTTAATTTTACCAAACGCGCTGCTTTTCCTGCTTTTAAAATTTCTAAAACTTTTTTCGATACTTCAACTTGCGCTGCTGAATCTTTGTCTGTGCGTGCTTTTTTTTCTAAAGCTGGTAATCTTTTTTCTAAACTTTCCATGTCCGCAATAATCAGCTCTAGCTGAATTAATTCAATATCACGAATTGGATCAACACCACCTTCAACGTGAGTTATATTTTCATCTTCAAAACAACGAACAACATTAATTATCGCATCAACTTCACGAATATGTGACAAAAATTTATTGCCCAAACCCTCACCCGTACTTGCTCCACGAACTAATCCTGCAATATCAACAAACTCAATTTGCGTTGGAATTATCAAAGCAGAACCAGCAATTTTTGTTAATTTTTCTAAACGAAAATCTGGCACATTTACTTTGCCAATATTTGGTTCAATTGTACAAAAAGGATAATTTGCAGCTTGAGCCGCAGCAGTTTGAGTTAAAGCATTAAACAAGGTTGATTTGCCAACATTTGGTAAACCAACAATTCCACATTGAAGAGACATTTATAGAAAAAATAAATTTGAGAAATTTTGAATTTTTTGGTTGTGATATTTGGTGTAGTGTTAATTGTTAAATCATAATTCGTAATTTTTAATTTTATATTTTCTTGTGCGCAAAACTTTAGTAATTTTACTTCTATTTTTATTGTCCGCCTGTCTGTTCTATAAAAAAATCACCATTCGCGGCCAAAGCGATTTTAAGCTTAAGCAAGTTGATTTTGAAGATCTTAATAATTGGCAAAATGATAATCATAAAAAAGCTCTTCAGGCTTTTATTCAATCCTGCAACAAATTTTCAAAACTAGCTCAAAATCGTCTAATAGGAAATAAAATTGGAAATATCACCGCTGGCGATTTTCGTGATGTTTGCGAAATAGCTCAAATTGTTAAAACCATGAATAACCAACAAACCCGCAACTTTTTTGAAAATTGGTTTAAACCATTTTTAGTTGAAAAAAATTACGCCAATAGCGAAGGATTATTTACTGGATATTATGAAGCCTCACTCAAAGGCAGCAAAGTTAAAACTGAAAAATTTAAATATCCAATTTATGCCAAACCAAAAGATTTAGGTTCAGAACCTTATCTAACTCGTGCTGAAATTGAAGATGGAGCTTTAGAAAATAAAAATTTAACACTTCTTTATGTTGAAGATAAAGTTGAACTTTTCTTCATGCACATTCAAGGATCTGGAAAAATTGAATTGCCAAACGGCTCAGAAATTCGTTTATCTTATGCCGCACGAAATAATCACAAATTCAATGCAATTGCTAATTACATGTCCGAAAAAGGCTATCTATCAAAAGGCAATGTCAATGGCGCAAGTGCAAAAGAATGGTTAAAAAATAACCCCGATTTAGCAGATGAGGTAATGAATCAAAATCCTGCTTATGTTTTTTTCAGAGTTTCTGATGATGAATATGTTGTTGGAGCGCAAGGAGTTCCGCTAACTCCTGAAAGATCTCTTGCTGTTGATAGCGAAATTATGCCTTATGGATTTCCAATTTGGGTAGAAACAAGTTTAAAAAGCTCCTCCAAAATAAAAGAAAACTACAATCATCTTTTCGTTACTCAAGATACTGGCTCTGCAATTAAAGGAGCTATTCGAGGTGATATTTTCTTTGGAAACGGATCAGAACAAGAAGATAAAGCTTACAACATGGCTTCTCGTGGAAAATATTACATTTTGTTACCAATTAATGTTGTAGATAAGCTTAAAGGCTTTTGACTTTTAAAATATTTCTTTGCTAAAGTGCGCGCCCCCAATTTTTGACTTTTTAGATTTTCTACTTTGGGTTTTGGTCAAGTTTGACTTTTACAAAGCAAATTTAGCTTGTAAGTCAACTTGACCAATTTTCTTTTTAACTACCTTTATCAAAGAGCTTTGAAAGATTTAGTTTCTTTGATATAAATCATTTAAGATTTTTATTTTAAATGCCTCTGTGGCGGAATTGGTAGACGCGATAGACTCAAAATCTATTGTCCCTTGGGACGTGTCCGTTCGATTCGGATCGGAGGTACCATCTTACTTAAAAAACAAGTGCTTCACTTAGCAGATCTTTTCAAAGCGATTATTTTAGGAATTATCGAAGGATTAACGGAGTTTATTCCTGTTTCATCTACAGCCCATCTTCTTATCTCTTCTTATTTAATTGATTTTCAAACCATCAAAAATGGAATTTTTGAAATTGTTATTCAAGTTGGCGCAATACTTGCAATCTGCGTAATTTATCGAGCAAAAATTTTTTCAGTTATTTGCAATCTTAAACAAAAACCTCAGCAAGAATTTACTATTAATCTAATTTTAGCATTTCTACCAGCTGCAATACTTGGTGTTATTTTTCATAAAATCATAAAAGAAATTCTCTTCTCAAACTTTGTAATTGCGATCAGCTTAATTATTGGCGGAATTATTATTATGATTGTTGAATTGCGACCTCAAAAATCAAAAATCAAAACTGTTGAAGAAATAAAACCAATCAATGCTTTTAAAATTGGTTTATTTCAATCACTAGCAATGATTCCCGGTGTTTCTAGGTCTGGTGCAACAATTATTGGCGGATTGTTACTTGGCATGAATCGAAAAACCGCTACTGAATTTTCTTTTTTTTTGGCAATTCCAACAATTGCCGCTGCAAGTTTTTATGATCTGATTAAAAATTATTCTGAGCTAACAACATCAAATCTTGAACTTATTTTGGCTGGATTAATTTCAGCCTTCATATCAGCAATCTTGGTAATTAAGTGGTTTATTAATTTTGTTAGTAAGAACAATTTTTTTGTTTTTGCGATTTATCGTATCATTGTTGGGATCGCCATTTTGATTTTTATTTCTTAAACAAACATGCAACAAGAAAAATTCGCCATCAGATTTGGACTTGGAGCTATTAAAGCCGTAGGTTTTAATATGATGGAAAATGCTGTTGAAGAACGAAAAAACAATGGTGAATTTTCTGATATTTATGATTTTGCACAACGTTTAAACCCTCGCTCAATTAATAAAAAGTCAATCGAGGCTTTAGCCAAAGCGGGAGCTTTTGACTCTTTAGAAAAAAATCGTCGTCAAGTTTCAGAATCTTTTGATATTTTATCTGCCTACTCAACAGAAAAAAATGAAGAAGCAAATTCAAATCAAATGAGTCTTTTTGGCGGCTTGGCTGAAGCGCAAAAAAAACCCGAATTAAAAAAGATTTCTAATTGGAACAAATCAGAACGTTTGCAAAAAGAATTTGAAGCTTTTGGATTTTTTTTAAACGAACACCCAATTGATGATAATTTATCTGAATTAAGAAAACGCGGCGTAATTTTTTCTGATAAACTTGAGCGTGATGAATTAGAGGATGGTGATTTAGTAAAAATGGCAGGAGTTGTTGCTGGAAGCAAACATCGCTCAGGACCTCGTGGACGTTTTGCTTATTTAACAATTTCTGATCCTTTGGGAATTTTTGAAGCAATGATTTTTGATGAAGGATTAATCACTTCAGCACGAGATATTTTAATTGATGGCAGCGTTATTTTGTTGGAATGTTTAATAAAAAAAGATGATGGCGGAGTTAGAATTTTGGTGCGTGAAGTAAAAAGATTAGAAGATTTTATTCAAAATACCAAAGCTCAAGATAAGGATTTTGAAGACATAAAAAAACAACCGCAAAGAAATTATAATCGCAACAAAGATGCAAATTTTGCTAAAAAAGAATCCACTCCCAATAAACAAGTTGAAGTTGCGCCAATAAAAAAAGTTCTTTCAAAAGTAGAAATTTTTATCAAATCAAGAGAACCAATTTTTAGCATTAAAGCCTTTCTTTCTCAACGTTTATCAAGTAATGACTCTGCAATCACTACCTCTGTTTTTTTTGCAATAATTGATGGTCAAAAAATTACTAAAGTTGAGTTGCCTCAAAAATATCTTCTTGATGAATTTGATGTTTCAAAGCTTGCTCAAATTAATAAAGTGATTGATGTAAAATCACTTTAAAGCACTGCACTCGAATCAGAATTTTTTAAAAAATTTTTTGATTTGCAAAAGTTCATTTAAATAGCCACTCCAAACCAAAATGTAGTTTTTCCATAACTACGAAAATCAAGAAATTTTATCTTTTCTGCAAAAATATTTTCTAACTTTGCATCACACTTAGATTCAATCACAATCAAAGTTTTTTCTTTTACACATCCAGATTCTAAAAGGCTTTTTATTATCGCTAAATAATCTTGTGAATAAGGAGGATCTATAAATATAAAGTCAAAATTCTCTGAGATTTTTGGCAAGTTTTTAGCATCTAAATGAATAGTTTTTATGAAATTTTTTGTTCCTAAAAACTCAGAATTTTTTTCAACCAACTTCAGATGATCGTAATTATTATCAATAAATGTTACTGATTTTGCACCACGAGATAAAGCTTCAAAACCAACTGCTCCAGTTCCACAACATAAATCCAAAACCTTTGCACCAATTATTTCAAAACCAATTTCTTTAGTAAATTTTGCTGAAGATAAAATATTAAAAAGAGCTTCACGATTTTTGTCAGTTGTAGGACGTAAACTAAGATGAGTTGATGATGCTAAGTTTTTACCGCGAAATTTACCAGCAACTATGCGCATTGGAAACGCAATTTATCAGCATAATAAGAACCGAGAACTTTTACATCCTGAGCAAAAAACTCTAATTCTTTTAAAGCTTGCGCAACATTTTGTTGATTAGCATGACCCTCAATAATCACAAAAAACGCTGCTTGTTTGGAAGCTCCACCACGAATAAAACTTTCAATTTGCATCATACCAACAGAATTAGTAGCAAAGCTACCAATGGCTTTGTAAAGCGAACCTGGATAATTTTTAATCGTAAAAATAATAGAAGTAATTACTGGTGAAATTTCAGGATTTATTTCTGGTTTTTGCTTTGAAATAACAATAAATAAAGTTGAGTTATTTTGCAGATCTTGCATTTCTTCTTTAATAACTTCTAAACCATTAACTTCTGCTGCAACCTTTGAGCAAATAGCTGCTTTGCTTTTATCATTACTTGATGCCACAAATTCTGCCGCTTTTGCAGTGTTAGAAAATTCTGATATTTCAACTCCAAGATTGCGCAAATTATTTTTACACTGCATCAAAGCTTGTGGGTGAGAATAAACTTTTTTTATATCCGAAATATTTGCACCTTTTATTGCTGCAAGACAATGTCTGATTTCAACAAAATGCTCCGCGATAATTGAAACTTCATATTTCTGCAATAATTCGTGAATTTCTGATACTCTTCCTGCTGAAGAATTTTCCAAAGGAATCATTCCCATTTCTACTTTATTCGAAACAACCGCTTCAAAAACATCTACAAAATCTGCAAAAGCCTGAGCTTCAAACTCAGGATAGAATTTTTCGCAAGCAAGATTTGAATTTGCTCCTTTTGAACCTTGAAACGCAATTATCTTTTTCATTAAACTACATATTTTTGAAACCAACGCGGAAATAAGCGTATCCAGTAATCACAGTAAGAAAGGCCGCTAAAATAAATAAAATTTTTGAAGCAAAAACTACAAAGCTGACAATTAGAAATTTTAAATCCATTTCTTGCCAACTACTTAAAAAATAAAAGAAAGTGTAAGAGAAACCTTTTTCACCTAATAACATTCCAGTAATTGCAGTCATTTGCACGGCAGTTTTATATTTTGCTAATTTACTAACTGGAACGCTAACATGGAGTTCTGCTAAAAATTCACGCAAACCAGAAACTAAAACTTCACGACAAATAATGATTAATCCCGGAATTAAAATCCAAAGATCGTGACTGTTAAAGTTGATTAACATTACAATCGCCACAATTACTAAAAGCTTATCAGCAATTGGATCTAAACACTTACCAAAATTAGACTGAACTTTGAAAGCACGAGCAAAATATCCATCAAAATAATCAGTAATTGCCGCAATGGCAAAAAGTGTTGCTGCAACAACATTTGCAACCATTCCGCTAATATAAAATGACATGATTAGAACAGGAATTACAAAGAGACGAAAAGATGTAAGAAAATTTGGTATTTGTTTCATTGTTTGATGTATATTCAATATAAAACCTTTTTTGTTTTAAAACTACCTAGTGATGGCTTTGGTTAAATTGAATTTTTTTAAGTGTTATTTTCAGTTTTTTTTGAAATTGTTTCAATTTTCAGTTGTGCTTCTTCTAATCTTTTAGCGCAATGTTCTTTCAATAAAGAACCCTCTTCATGCAATTCAATCATTGATTCTAGGCTTATTTTTTGCGAAGATATTGTTTCAACAATCTCTTCTAAACGCGCTAGAGCTTCTTCAAATTTCATTTTTGATATTTTCTTCTCAAAATTTTTTACAGATTCTTTAGTCATATTTACTTCATAAAATCAAAAAGTGGAACTTCTCCACCTTCTTTATCTGTTAAACGAATAGGATATTGATCAGAAAAACATGCATCACAATATTGCGGATTTTGATTGTTTCGTTTTCCAGCAACAATAGCACGATAAAGACCATCAATTGAAATATATCCCAAGCTGTCAGCACCAATCATTTTTCTGATTTCTTCAATAGAAAGCTTTGATGCAACCAGATCTTCTTTTTCAGGAGTATCTACACCATAAAAACATGGAGAAATTGTTGGCGGACTAGCAATTAATAAATGAACTTCTTTTGCTCCAGCATCACGAATCATTTGTACAATCTTTTTTGAAGTTGTTCCTCGAACAATACTGTCATCTATTAAAACAACTTTTTTATCCTTAATAACAGATAGATTGGCATTATGTTTTAATTTAACCCCAAAATGCCTAATTTTATCAGTTGGTTCAATAAATGTTCTGCCAACATAGTGGTTACGAATAATTCCAAGCTCAAAAGGAATTTTTGATTCAAGTGCATATCCAATTGCTGCAGGAACTCCAGAATCAGGAATTGGCACAATAACATCGGCATCAACTTTGACTTCTCTAGCTAGTTCAATCCCAATATTTTTACGCATTTCGTAAACATTTTTTCCTTCAAGCAAACTATCTGGACGGGCAAAATACACATATTCAAAAATACAAAATTTTGAGTCAGCAACTGGAAATGGTTGCAATGATTTTATTCCTTCTTCGCTAATAATAACCATTTCTCCATGCTCAATATCACGCTCAAATTTTGCGCCTATAATATCTAAAGCGCATGTTTCAGAAGCAATAACATAGGCACCATCTCCTAATCTTCCTAAAACTAGAGGTCGAACTCCGTTTGGATCACGTAAAGCAATTATTTTTCCTTCATGAATTATAACTAACGAAAAAGCTCCTTCAATTTGCGAAACTGCATCAATTATTTTTTCCTTTAAAGTTGGTTTTTGACTTAGAGCTATTAGATGAATAATAACTTCTGTATCCATAGTTGATTGAAAAATCGAACCACGTTTTATCAATTTATTACGTAGAGTAGTTGCGTTTGTTAGGTTACCATTGTGAGCCAAAGCCAAAAACCCACAACTTAACTCAGCATAAATTGGTTGATGATTATGAGCGGTTTTTTTACCAGCAGTTGAATATCTAACGTGACCAATTGCTAAATCTCCCTCTAGTTTTTTTACAATTTCTTGAGAAGTAAAATTATCCGCAACAAGACCATCTGCAAAATGAGCTGAAAAAAGAGATCCCGACATTGTAACAATACCAGCAGCTTCTTGACCTCTATGTTGTAAAGCATGAAGACCAAGAGCAGTATTTACTGCCGCATCTGAAGAACCATAAATTGCAAAAATTCCACACTCTTCTTTTAACTCGTCAAACATAAGTTATTATTTTTGTCTATTTAATTGAATCATAGTTTGCTCGTGACATTAGGTATTTATACACGATCAAATTTTCCATAATACGTTGTACATAATTTCTAGTTTCTGAGTAGGTAATTAACTCAATCCAATCAACCACCATATTTAAATCTTCTTCTTTACGAGGATCATAAAACTCATTTATCCAACGCTGAGTTGCATTTGGACCAGCGTTATAAGAAGCAATCGCCAACATTTCTGAACCATCAAAACGATCAATTAACTTTTTAATGTAATGAGATCCAAGTCTTACATTATATTGTACATCCGTTGCTAATTTATCTCTGTTATATGGAATTCCTAAATCTTTTGCCACAAGCTTTGCAGTATCAGGCATTAATTGCATAAAACCAACAGCACCAACATGACTTAATGCAGCTGGAGCAAATCCGCTTTCTTGCTTAACAATTGCATGAATTAAAGGAGCATATTCATCGTTAGAAATTTCTTTAACAATTTGAAATTTGTCTTTGATAAAAAATACATTCTTTTTAGAGGCAACTCTTGAAAGCTTCACATCTAGCTGCTTATCACCAATCTCATTTGAAAGTGCCATTACAACTGCAACCTCACCTTCACTTCCAGAATTATTAATTATCCATTCAAGAATTTTTCCAGCATCCGATTTTTTATCCATTAAATTTAACAAATAAGCCACTTGAGCTGCTCTTGATGACGACATTTTAATCATGTCATTAACTGTAATATCTGGATCTTTTGGCAAAATTATATCTTCTTGAGCTCCAATTGGATCAACTACGCGATGTTTGTGAATTGCTAATTGTCCATAGAAAAAAATTGGATATTGTGCAGCAATTTTATACCAACTTGCTGCCTTTTGTTTATTTTTCATAGCTTCAGAAGTCATTCCAAGCCAATAAGACGCACGAGATAAAGTAACAGGCTGCACAACATTACGATAAAGATTTTCAAATCTTTCATAAGCTACTTTTGGTTCATCTAAAAACCTTAAAGCAATCCACCCTGTCATCCATTCAGCTTCCCAAAAATCGGATGAAGTTGCTGGCAAAGAATGCTTATTAATTATTTTATAAGCCATTTTATAATTTTTTTGCTTCAACATTTCACGGGCATAAAGCCGACGCAAACTCCACCATTTTTCTGGAAATTGTAACTTTTCTGGAAGATCAAGCATGATTTCTAAAAGATCTTCGATTTGATCTTTTGACTTATGCCATATAACTCTACGATAAGAAAGACCTTCGTTAGATCTTAGTTTTCTTGGCACTGATAAAACTATTTTATCAATATATTTTGGTGATTCTTGAATTTCTATTATTGCTGAAAACAAAGACTGATAATCTTGATTAACAAAACGCATGATGCGCTTTGCTTCAAGAATTTTTCCATCCCACAATAAACGATCGATACGATTAATATGATCAACCTGTGTTAGATAATTTTGATATTTTTGCAAAAAGTCTTTCTCTTCATTTTCTGAAAAATTTTCTTTCAACCAAATGTTGGATATAATCGTTTGAACTTCTTTACGAACTTTATCTTTATCAGCATCTGATTGTTTTGATTGTGACAAGAATTTGATTTTTGACTCAAGCAAGAAAAGCTTTGATTCCAAAGTTGCAGCTGGATTTAAACTAAAATATTTTTCACTGGAATTGTAAGGAATATTATTGGCAATCGCCACTTTCTCTACATTTCTACTTATCTGCGAAACATTTGGATAAAATGAATTGTCTAATGAAAAACGCGAAATATCACTGAAGGAAATTGTTTTAGGATTTGATACATCGCTATATTTGCTCCACAATATAATATTAACTGTTGATTCAAAAAAATCTGGCTTGTTTTTTATTACCTGAGTTTTTTCTGGAGCTTCTGCGTTTTCATTGTCTTTTTTTAGCTTTTGAGCTAAAGCTAAAGCTTCGTTATATTTTTTATTTTCAATTTCCGCGCTAATCTCTTTTATAGTAGCACGGTCTTCATCAGAAATATTTTTCCATAACTTCAAAGACATAGGACGAGAATCTTTTGCGCTAGATTCAGCCGCAAAAAATAATACTGACATAACTCCAACAATAGCAAAGCACTTTGCTATTAAGTTATATTTATGAATTTTTGAAAGAGTAAGAATCACCGAAAAATTTTTTTAGAAGCGTTGAAGGTTTCTCCATTTTCTATTTTAACCTTTAAAAAAAACAAATCGAATTATTGATAATAATTTGCTTAATGAAATCAAATTTCACTTTAATTTTTTAAACCGTTTTTTAAGTTCCCCATAAAATTAAACCAAATTTACTTACAAATGAATTTTCTTAATAAGATCTTTATAAAAGCCTCATGCCAAAAAGTTGGAAACGATGAATTTGGTAACGAATATTATACAAATCAAAAAAATGGTAAAAGATTTGTCATTTATAACGGCATAGTTGAACCATCAAAAATTCCTGCAGAATGGCATGGTTGGATTCATTACAGCACCAATCAAATACCGGTAAATATCAATACTCATAAATTTTCATGGCAAAAAATTCATTTACCAAATTTAACCGGAACTAAAAACGCACACTCTCCAAAAAATTCCTCTACTAAAAATACCAGTGCTGGTTATGAAGCCTGGAAACCAAACAATTAATAACATGAACAAATCAAATAATTATTTCGAAATTATAGTTGGAACTTTTGTTTTAGTTTGCGCTTTAGTGTTTTTCTTTACTTCATTTAATAAAAGCCAATCTAAAAACATTAATGGTTATTATTTAGTCGCAAAATTTGATAATGCTGATGGAGTTGCGAATGGAAGCGATGTAAAAATTTCGGGAGTTAAAATTGGAACTGTTGAAAGTCAGTTATTAGATAATCAGAATTTTAAAGCTTCGTTAAAATTAAAAATTCCAAATGATATTAAACTTCCATCTGATAGCTCAGTAAAAATTGCATCAGAAGGACTTTTAGGGTCAAAATATCTTTCTATAACTCCGGGTGGAGATGAAGAAAATCTTAAAGATGGAGATGAAATTATCTTCACGCAATCTAGCGTAAATTTTGAAGAATTACTTGGAAAATTTATTTTCAACTCCACAGAAAAAAAAGATGAAAAAAACAAAGACGATTAACTTATTAATTATTTCAATTTTAGTTGGATTTTTTGCCACAAATTCTTTTGCTGCTGAAGAAATAACTTCTGCAGAAGAAAACAGCGAAGAATTAAAAGAAGTCACAACTGATTTAGCTAGATTTTATAATACTGCAATTTTGCGCGGCTTAAACAAAACCACAGCAAAAACCTCTTCACTAGAAATGAAAATTGAAGATAAAATTCATTTTGGACAAATTTCAATAATCGCTCACAAATGCTGGCAAGCACCTTTAGATCAAAAGCCAGAAAGCAAAATTTTAATTGAAGTTTTAGAAAGCAAAAACAACGAGCCAGAACAACGAATTTTTTATGGTTGGATATTTGCATCAAGCCCATCAATTTCTGGATTAGAACATCCAATTTATGATTTAACTGCAATTGGCTGCAAAAACAAATAGCAAAAAAATGATAAAAATTTCTCCATCAATTCTTTCCGCCGATTTCTCAAAACTAGGCGAAGAGCTGCAAAATATTGACAAAGCTGGCGCAGATTACATTCACATTGACGTAATGGATGGAAGCTTTGTTCCCAATATCACAATCGGCAACGAAGTTGTTAAAAATCTACGTAAAAATACCAAACTACCATTTGATGTGCATTTGATGATTAACAACCCCGACAATCACATTAAAGCTTTTGCTGACGCTGGATCTGACATTATCACAATTCACGCCGAAGCTTCAATTCACTTGGATCGCTCAGTTGAATTAATAAAATCATTTGGCAAAAAAGCTGGGGTTTCAATTGTTCCATCAACTCATGAAGATGCTCTTGATTACGTTTTAGAAAAGTTAGATCTGGTTTTGGTTATGACCGTTAATCCCGGATTTGGCGGACAAAAATTTCTCTCTTCGCAATTAAGAAAAATTGAAAATATTCGTAAGAAAATTGAAAAAACTGGTCGAAAAATTGACCTTGAAGTTGACGGCGGAATTAATGCCGAAACTTTTAAATTAGCAACTTCAGCAGGTGCTGATGTGCTGGTTTCTGGATCCTATATTTTTGGATCAAAAAGTTACTCTGAAGCAATTTTAAAATTACGCTCTTAGATGAAATATGTTGTTTACGGTCTTGGAATTTCTGGAATTGCCACGGCAAAATTTTTAATCACCCATGGCGAAAAAGTTATTGCCACTGACGACAATTTAAAAGTAGTTGAAGATTCAAAAGAGAAATTTCCAAACATAGATTTCTTAAATCCAGAAGAAATTGAATATGATTCAAGCACCGTAATAAGCCTCTCTCCGGGAATTCCCTTATATTTTCCAAAACCTCATAAAGTTTTAGAAATCGTTAGAAAAACTGGCGCAAAACTTTCTTGCGATATAGAGATTTTTTATAAAAAAAATTCTCAAAATAACTTCATCGCAATTACAGGAACCAACGGCAAATCAACAACAACCGCATTATCTGGTTTTATTTTTAAAGAATTAGGAATTGCCTCAGACATTGGCGGAAACATTGGAGTTCCTTGCTTTGACTTACCTCAAAACCAAAATAATTTTTCTTATATTTTTGAAACTTCTTCTTATCAGCTCGACCTACTTAACGAAACTCACTTTAAAATCGCAGCACTTTTAAATATAACTCCCGATCACATTGATCGACACGGATCAATTTCTGGATATATCGAAGCTAAAAAAAGAATTTTTAGAAATCAGACTTTGGGAGATTTTGCTTTAATTGACGTTGATAATGAAAATTCAAAAAAAGTTTTTGATGAATTAAAAAATGACAAAAACTTTCGCGCCACTCTTGTTCCAATTTCAACAAATAAAATTCAGGAAAATGGAATTTCGCTTGTTGAGGGAATTTTAGCCAACAACATTTCTGGCTCTAAATCGCAATTTGAGTTAAAATCAGATTTTTTGCGCGGTCAGCACAATGATCAAAACATGGCTTTTGCTTTTGGAATAGCCTATTGCCAATCTCTTTTTCAAAAAGAATTCCAAGAAACAAAAATTATTTCTGCCATAAAAAAATTCAAAGGATTGCGCCATAGAATGCAGCTACTTGGAGAAATTGATGGCATAAATTTTGTTAATGACAGCAAAGCAACAAACGCCGAATCAACCGAAAATGCTTTAAAAGCTTATGATAATATTTTTTGGATTTTGGGCGGAGTTCAAAAAGAAGGCGGAATCAAAAGTTTAGAACCTTATTTTAATAAAATTCAGAAAGCTTATTTGATTGGTCAGGCAAGCGATGAATTTGCAAAAACTTTATCAGCACATTCTGTAAATTTTGAAAAATGCACCGATTTAAACACCGCTTTTAAAAAAGCTTTTTTGGATGCAAAAACAATTAGCTTATCTCAAAAAAATATTTTACTTTCGCCAGCCTGCGCATCATTTGACCAGTGGAAAAACTTCGAACAGCGCGGTGATTACTTTTGCAAATTATTTGATGAAGTTTACCCAAAATCTTAACAAAATAACAGTTTCAAAAAAAGTATTAAAACGCTTAACCATTTTTTGCGCTTTATCTTTGGGAATTTTTGCAATTTTTCACGCTCCAAAAAATCTCTCTTCTGCAACATTAAATTATGATTGCGCTCTTCTTGCTGATAATGTTACTGCTGCTCCCGGTTCAAACTGTCTTTTTAGCGCAATGTCAAAAGATGGTTCAAATGTTTTGCCTTTATGCCGAGAAATTCCTTCTGTTAACTATACAATATCATCTGACAATATTTTACTAAATGGCGTTAGAAGACATACATGCTCTAACTTAAGCGACTTACCACTTTGCTCAACTTTTAGGGATAGTAGTAATAATTTAACCACTTCAGTTGAGCCAAAAGCTGGAAAAAATTGTGCTCCTCTTTGCGATAATAGCTTTAATGGAAGCGGAACAAGAGGAGTTGATTATGCAATTCATAATCGTGATTGCATAAGATTTTGTGATGCCATGGAAGCCGGAACAGAAAGTGCTAATCCAAATATAAATTGTGTTGATCGCAAATGTCATCAGCTTGCAAGTGGAACAACACCAGTTCCAGACACCAATTGTTCTTTAATGCCATGTAATCTTCTAACACCATCAGAATTATCAAATGTATCTAAGAGAATTTATGACGACAAAATAGCTGCAAGAACAGTTGGTAAATACTGTGAAGGACAAACTGACATCTACAACTCACCTCTAAAATGCTATAAATTTAACAAAGATCAGCTTGATTACGTTGTTTTGCCAGAAATTTGTTCTATACATAACTGCCCTCCTCCATGCGAAAATTATACTTCAAATATTGATACAGATGGAGATGGCTTAATCAATCAATATGACAATGACGAAACTTTAAATATTTCTGATCGCAATAGAGATGGTGTTACAGATAGTGATAACAGTTACAGAGAAAAATACAAAACAACGGTAAATGCAGGCTACGAGCTAAACTCAACTTCTTATTGCAAGCCAATTTACTGCAAACCAGTAATAAAAAAACAATATCGCTGTGTTAATAATAACGGAGAAATCACAGGAAATAATAACAATGATATATATAGAAATAGTAACTGCGATTCATCTGGAGATGGAGCATTATGCGCAAGTAATCTTTGCTATAAAACCATTGATTGCAACTTATCATCAAATGATAACAAGCCTGAATGTTATGTAGCAGATGATGGATCTATTGGCTCCACCGAAGATACTGTAAATTCATGGTTTTACCGTCCGAGACCATTACATAAAGCAACAAGAGTTTCTGGATCTGTGCGATTAATAGAAGACATGGAAAGAGGACTTTGCTATACGCAAAACCAGATGAAATCTAGGCGCGATAATTTTGACAATGGTGAAGCTTTTGACAATGGACGAGGCTCAACATCTGAAGATGGAAAATGGGGTTTAGATATGACAATTAGAATTCCGCTTGGACCAGGTCTTGGATCAATTATTATACCTATTGGTTGGTTTCATAGCACATTACTTCCTGATGAAACCAGATCTCCAAAAGCATGCGGAGTTGAAGAAGTAAATACACGTGGAACTGGTTACATGTATTTATGCTATGGAGATGGTAATCCTAATTCAGGAACTCTCTATGCCAAAGTTGCAGATCACACAGTTTTTCATAGCGGATATATCAAAACATCTTTCTCAGAAGGAGATGCAATACATAAGCTTAACCTTTGTTTTAGATTTAGAAACTCTTTTAGACCAGATGATGGCACTTCAGAAACCTGTGGTTCTAGACAGTGTGGAATTTCTTATGCATTTGGAGAAGGAACCACACAAAACTGCGGATTAGATAGGTGCTTTGATCTGGAGATTTCAGATTCAAATCCAGCCGAATGCGAAATGGATAGCACTATTTCTGAAGGTGATAGAAGTAGAAGATGTATGAAAACTTATGATACTTATCTAAGACTTAGAATTCAAAAATATGGCAATCGTAAAATATGCAGCTTTTTGGATGTTAAAGGACAAACAGCTTATGATAATGGAAGCTCTGCTAGTAGCTTATTTATGAAAGGATCTGAGAAATTTTCTGATGGATCTTGTGTTATTGGATCAAAAAGTGGTTCTGGAAATTGTTCTGGATTTAGTAGCTATACAGATCCAACTTTAGCAGAAGTATGGCGCACAATCAAATTTGGATCATCTGGCAATATACCATACATTAAAAATAACCAAGTTGATAGTAATGGAACTCAATTACCTGGAAATCTAAAAGGATATTTTGATTTAGAAGGACAATTCTTTCCAGAACAAGAATGTATTTATGCCCCACTTCGTACCCCTCCTCCTAGAATATATAATCTTGCTACAATTAACAACTCTACCCGACTTTTTACCCCTCCAGTTTATATATTAAATGCCATGACTAAAGCTGGATCTGGATTAATATCTCCTAGAGGTTTTGGTGAAAGTTTTGGAGTAACAGATTTTAATTACCCAGCAATTCAGGTAAATTTTGGCAACACAACTTCTGAAATCAGCCTAGATGCTGGAAAAACTGGCTATGAAGAAAATAGAACTATCAAAACTCTAACCACAACAGCTAATCAAAATAATTACTCTGTAAATGTCTTCGTTCGCAAAGAGTTTAACGAAAGTAGCAAAAAACCAACTTTTTGTCTCTATCGCCAAGTAATAGATATTAATGGTGTTGAAATTAGACCCGAAAGAATTGGCTGTGTTGAAAGAAAATTACCTGAAATTTACAACTCAACAACTCAACAAAAAGCTGTTATTTATCTTGATCCTTCAAGCACATTCAACAGCTCAAAAATTGCCATAAAATTTATGGCTGGATTTGGAGCTGATAATATTGATAGCAACTGTCTTGCTGGAAGTGATGATATATGCAGCCCTGCAATTAAATTTGAAAATCCAAATTCAACTGTTCCAAATTGCAATTCTGCAATAGTTGATCCTACCGACCTAACAACAATCTCTCCTGAAATGTATAATCTTTGCGCAAAACGCGAAGAATGTAGTCAATTAAATGTTGAATGCATGCAAAATGAGATCGACCTACAAGCAGCCAGAGTTGCTGGTAATAGTGTAGATTCTTATTTAACAGTACGCGATCGTTGCAACAACTTCTTACTCCCTTTATGTAATGCCAAAAAAGGAATCACTGGTCTTGGCGGCACATTAACTAATCCAAATCCAAATAACGAAGTTATAAGCCCAACAGCTTATGGATGGTTTAATGAAATTTGCTTTATTTCGGGAGACACAACCAACAGCTTTGATTCTCATTTAAAACAAGTGTTAGCTTATAAAACCAGTCCAGAAGGTGTTAAAGGAAAATGCATTACAATTGAAGGAGCAAACCAATGTCCAAATGGTGGTAAAGCTCCAAATTGTAATTGTATTATAGCTAATGAGAACACAGTTATTGATGCAGATAAAGAAGTAAGAACTCAAACTAATAGAGAAGCTGGATTATGTGTTGATATGCCTCTACCGCAAACCTGTTCAGCAATAGATTATAACCCTCTTTCAACAATTCCAAGTGACCCTGAGTACTTATACTCATCTCTCAATTTTACCTCTTACGGCGCAACTCAAAATAATGTAAATAACGTTGTTCATATCTCTCATCAAACAAGAAAAAATGCGACTTCAAATGGCAATGCTGAATTTCCCATTGCTATTCTTGGCTCAGTTAACATTTCAGGAGCTTGTAATGGTTTTTGGAAAAATAGCATTTCACCTACTACAGGAATTGCCACTCCACCAACAAGAACTTGCTTAAATAACAATGGTAACGCTGTTTGGGATACATTAGTAAACAATCCTTGCATCAGATATTCATGCGAAGCAAAAAATACTACAGGAGCAGAATCAGAAATAATTGGAGCTAACTATCAAGGCGGTTATGCATCAACTGAAGTTGGAGATAATAAAGGTTCTGCAGATGGATTTGCAACTTGGCCAACATTAACAAAAACAACGGATTTTCCAGAAAGTGCCAACGCAATATCTTGCATTCCGGGATTTAAAAAAATTGGATCAACAGCTACAACTTCTGGCACACCAATTAATACTTATCAAACCCAAATAAATGGATATTCTGGAGGAACAACACCAACCAGAGCATGCAATCAAGTTGGTGCTTGGCAAACTCCTGTTAACTCTTGTCAAAGAATAACTTGCCCAGCTATCAATCCACCAAGCAATCCCACCACTTCTGCTGATTGGGTAAAATGGTACGATGCTGGAGGAGCAAATTATCCACAAACCAATGCTTCTAGAAGCACTTCATCTGGAATAGTAGCAATTGGAACGTGCAACACCTCTCTTGGCTTTTATAATCTTGGCGACCCACCAACTCGCAGATGCGATTATCTAGGAAATTGGGGTCCAGTTGTTAATCCATGCACTACAAAATGCGATGCAATAACCGCGCCATTTGCCTCTGGATCAAATAACGGTAACGCAACTTGGGCAGAAACAATTATACCAAATGGATCAGTTGAAGTTGCTGGAACATTTGGTCAATGCCTTAATGGATATGTTCCTTATCCTTACCCACCACTAAAAAATAAATATGGAAAATCTTATGATTTTGCACTCGGCAGCATCACAAATTACAGCGTTCCTGGGGTAAACCTAGTTGCTGGATCAGCTGATTACGTAAATTCAATACCTCTTGATGTTTCATTAGATGGAACTCAAACCGGAAGAACACCCGGAAATCCAGTTAAATATTGTCGAGCAGTAAGTCATGACGGCATCGTTGTTAATAATTGGGCAGCAGCTAATTCTTCCTGCATCGCTGGCTGCCCCGGATATGGGGATGATCCAAGAGTTGGGGTTGGTGTCACTCAACATCCAACAAGAAATGGTAAAATTAGCATTAAATGGCCAAATGCAGAATTTGGAACTTGGTATTACATCAGCAGTAGTGACACCATTGGAACTCCAGATTTAAACACTGCAGAATTTTTTGGACAAACAGCTGCCGATTTCTCCGAAGGTAGAACCAACAATTCTTATTTACTTGCCAGATTCTGTGGTGATGGAGTTAACAATGGATCAGTAAAAGGAAAATGGAATGATCCGGTTCCGCAATGCGTTACAAATGGCGGCATTATAACTCAAAATGGAGTTAGCAGTCATGCAACTTATGATACTAGCAGCCCTCGCAATGGTGTACCGGGTACAGCATCAAAAACCGTAAATATTGGTGACACAGCAACATCAACAACTTGTAGAACAGATGGCAGCTACTACCCTACAGGAAGCAACACTACTCCTGTCGCAATATCAAGCTATCAATGTATTTACAAATCTGGTAGTTCTAACATTGATGAAATCTATTTTCATCAAGTTGGGGGATCACCATGCCAAGTTTATTGCCGACCTCCAGCTAACGATGCTCTATTCAATAATAGCAAATATACTGGAACCCCTGCCGCTCCACAATATACCCAAGTTGGTGGAACTCTAAATCTTGGCGGATGTCAAAATGGCTATGGCAAAGCGAATGATTCTGACCCAAACACATCTGATAGCTCTTGTGGCAGAAGTAATACTAACAGAGGTGCCACACCAGTTGTGACCTGTAAAGATAGTGGGCTTTTTGGAGATGTTCAAAATAATTGCACAGCTTGTGCAAATTGCACTGGTGCCGCAGCTGATATTTTGTATAATCGCGTTTGTATACGCATAAATTGCAGCGGAGATGATGACCAAGTATTTATGATAAATGACGATAACCGAGCTGATTCTGGTTGTGGAAACCCTGGTGATACTACTCTTAAAGTCAATTTTGGTGATTGTAACCATAATCAAACTGGTTGTAGTAGAACATTTACTGGAAATCAGTGTAAACATGCGAAGCTTGAATATTCATGCAAAGATGGACTGATGTCGAAAGATGTTTTTGAAGCTTATTAATTAATAAAAAATACGAATAATAATATGACAATAATCTCAATTATCATGGGCAGCAAATCAGACTTTGCTACCATGCAACATACTTGCCAAATTCTTGAAGATTTTGGTGTAAAATTTGAAACCAAAGTTGTTTCAGCACATCGCACTCCAAAAAGACTTTATGATTTCTGTGAGTTAGCAAAAAAAAGAGGGATAAAAATTATAATAGCTGGAGCTGGAGGCGCGGCGCATTTACCGGGAATGGCAGCTGCAATTACTGATTTACCTGTTTTGGGAGTTCCTGTTGAAAGTCGCGCGCTAAAAGGATTGGATTCTCTTCTTTCAATTGCCCAAATGCCTGCGGGAATTCCAGTTGGATGTCTAGCAATTGGAGAGGCTGGAGCAAAAAATGCTGCACTTTTGGCAATTGCTATACTTGCAATAAGCGATGAAAAACTAGCTAAAAAACTAGAAAAATTCCGTCAAAAACAAACTAAAGACGTTAAAGAAACAATCACAAAACATTAAACTTCGTTATATATTCTATTATCACGACGATCTAACTTTTCAGCTCTAACTCCGGCATTAGTTTGTTTTTTTTCATATGTCTCTTCTTCATCTACACCACCTATAACCTTTTCACTGTTATTACGACAGCACAAATAACTTATAGCTCCACCACAAATTGTTAAAAAAATTCCAGCTCCTAGCAAATATACATAAGGCTTATCAGGATCCCACCATTGATCATTTTCACTATTTGCTTGATAGATAACGGTATCGTTAGTTGCAATAGAAGGAAACATCGATGGTGATATCGATGGTGATGGCGATGGAGGATTTGTAGGACTATTAGTTGAAGCTAAGGTGTTAAGAATTGTTGGAATGAGAGTAGAAGGAGACAATGTTGGCATCAAACTCTCAGCAAGAGTTGGATTTAAAGTCGGAAAAAGAGTTGGAAAAATAGATGGATTCAATGTTGGAGAAAAAGTTGGAGGACAAACAATATTAGGATCTCCATTACATTGAGCAGCAACTTCTCTTGAAATAAGATTCAAAAATACAGCCAAGAAAAGCAAAGCTTTATAGGCAGAGCCAGAAATTGATTTATCACCAACAGAAATATTTTCATTTTCTATTTTAAATTCTTTTTGCAAGCTCTCTGCTGAAGAACCTAAAGCCACAATCATCTCTTCCTTCTTAAGACCAATTCCACAATAATCATCGGATTTAAATCTTTTTATTAAATCTTCTTGCTGTTTTTCAGCTAGCTTCGGGTAAACTTCTTTTAAAACCTCTCCCATTTCAAGAGGATTTGGACTAACGCCCTGACCTTTTTCCCAGTTTTTTGAAAAATATTGCTTTTCTTCATTAGTTAAAGAAAAGAACCATTCTAAATGACATTTTGCTTTTTCTTTAGCACTAAGATTAAGATATTCGTCTTTTGCTAAATCTAATGTTTTATCCTTTGATCCAAGAGTAATATCATCTTTAGATCTAAGAATTGGACTTGGATTTTTTTCTTTTAAACCAACTGAAATATCATCACTAGATTCAGATTTGGAAATATAATTATGATTAGCCGCAAATTCCAAAAGTTTTGTTGGAGTATATCCTAAATTCTGAGGTTTTTTCATGATCTAAAGCTTAAATTAAAATTAGTTATCAAAAACTAGAATCGATAAGAAATGCCAAATTTTAAAACATCAACTCTTGTTTTATAACGACTAACAAGCCTGTTTAAAGTACCATCTGTTGTATTTCTTAAATCCATTGTGTGAGTTGTATATTCAATATTTACTGAAGTGAATTTATCGCAATTAAATCTTATTCCTCCTCCATAAATCCAATCCATCTCGGTACCGCTTCTAATACGAGAATTTGAATAATCGTTAAAATATTCACGAGTTTTATATGAAACCGCAACATAACCACCTGTCAAATATGGAGATATAACACTTGTCATATCAAATCCAACATCAAGCTTTGGACCATATCGGTTTTGAATTTCAACTCTTTGCAATCTTTGTTGACTGCCAGTTCCATTGGCATGAGCTGTTGCATTATTTAATTCAAGGATCAGTCCCGGAGCAATAAATAAACCTCCCATATTTACTGCATAAACATAATGAAGACCAGCACCATAATCACTATGACTAAAGCTTGGTTTGCGATCAGTTAATTGGGGATTATCGTTATTTGTAAACCTTTGATGAAACTTTATTTTTGTGTTGAGTAAATCGACACCAAAATATGAACCCTGTGTTTTAGCAAAAGCATTTCCACTCAAAATTGAAGTTAAAATAAAAATAGCAGCAGTTAGATTTTTCATAATTTGTTGTTTAGTTTTAAAATTCTTTACGGGTTTTAAAAGCAATGTTTATGGTTCCTTCATCTAAATAATCAAGCTCACTTCCTATTGGAATTCCATGAGCAAGACGAGTTATTTTTAAATTAAAATCTTTTAAATTTTCAGATAAAAAATGAGCTGTAGTTTGTCCATCCATTGTTGCACTTGTTGCGATTATAACTTCTGAAACCTCTCCTGATTTTAAACGCATATACAAAGATTCTAAATTTAAATCCTCGATAGTTTTTCCTGAAATTGCTGATAAA
The DNA here is from genome assembly GCA_964461905.1 of uncultured Rhizobium sp. Lineage (GTDB taxonomy): Bacteria > Pseudomonadota > Alphaproteobacteria > Rickettsiales > UBA1997 > UBA2645. The sequence goes on from CAYWVI010000001.1 coordinate 61,135, forward strand.
TTTCCACCCAAAACATGATATTTTCCACGATAATTTTCAGCTCTTTCAATTGCCCATAAATCAGCAACTTCTTCAACCACACAAATCAAACTATTATCTCGAGTTTTATTTAAGCAAATTCCACAAATTTTACCCTCATCAAGATTTCCACAAATTTCACAATTATGAATTTTTTCATTTAAATCACAAAGACTCGAAATTAATGGAATTAGTGATTTTTCTTTATTTGCAGCCAAGTTCAAAACTATGCGTTTAGCAATTCTTGGGCCCATTCCCGGTAATTTGCTGATTATTTTACTTAGATTTTCAATCGACATGCTATTTCCTCAAAGCGCAATCAGCTTCTACAACGTATTTATAAGTTGTAAGCTGTTCTAAACCAACTGGACCTCGAGCATGCAATTTTCCAGTTGATATTCCAACCTCTGCACCAAGACCAAATTCACCGCCATCAGCAAATTGAGTTGAGGCATTATGCATTACAATTGCTGAGTTAACTTTTTTTAGAAATTTTGCAGCCGCTAATTTGTCTTCCGTAACAATGCTTTCAGTGTGAGAAGAGCTATAAATTGCGATATGTTTCAAAGCCTCATCAATATCTTTTACAAGTTTTATTGAGATTATTTTGTCCAAATATTCGGTAAAAAAATCTTTATCATTCGCCAACTTAATTCTTTTATCAATCTCACAAGCCGATTCATCTCCTCGCATTTCGCAACCAGCATTTGCTAAATCATCGGCAATTAAAGGCAGAAGTTTTTTGGCAATTTTTTTATCCATCAAAAGCGATTCTGTTGCACCACAAATACCAACTCTGCGCATTTTAGCATTAAGTAAAATTTTGCGAGCCTTTTCAAAATCAGCTTTTTCGTGAATGTAGGTATGACAATTTCCCTCAAGATGTTTAAAGATTGGAATTCTTGTATTTTCCATTATTGCCTTAATTAAAGACTTTCCACCACGAGGAATAACAACATCAATGTGATTATCCATTTTTAATAATTCGGTTACAAATTCTCTTTCCGTATTTGGAACTAAAATAACCACATCTTTGCTTACTCCAACTTTTTCTAAAGCTTCTCGATAAATATCGACCAAAATTTTTGAAGTATTAATTGAATCAGAACCACAACGCAAAATCACCGCATTTCCAGACTTTAAAGCTAAAGCTGCCACATCTGAAGCAACATTTGGACGTGATTCAAAAATTGCCATCAATAAACCAATTGGCACAGAAACTCTTTTTATATTTAAACCACTTTCACGATTGGTTTCAAAAAGAATTTTTCCTACTGGATCTGGAAGTTTTATAATATCTTTAACCGAGTTTGTTAAAGCTATGATCCTTTTTTCATCCAAAATCAAACGATCAATTTTAGCATCTTCAAGCTTACGATCTTTTGCCGCCTTAACATCTTTTAAATTAGCTTTAATAATTTTTTGCGTATGTTTTTTGAGCAACTTTGCAACTTCTGATAAAACCAAATTTTTGGACTCGCTATCAAGAATTGAAATTTCTGCCGTGGCTCTTTTTGCATCATTACAAATTTTTTGAACTTTTGATTTGATTTCGCTCATAAAAATTTAATTAAAAATGGAGAAAATATTAGAGAAAGAACAATCACAATTGCTGTAGTAAAGGCAGTTAAAATCAGGCTAGAATCAAAATCAATAGACTTAGCAAGTTCTTGATCTTTTTGCGATCTAGCATTTTCTAAACGAGAAAAAAGTGGCCAAATAAGTTTCCACGCAAACGCAAAAAGTGTTATAAAATTTACCAAAATAATTCCTATCGAAAGAATTAATTTTTGTTTAAAAATCACTTTTAATAAAAAGAATTTTTCAACCAATCCAACGCCGGGAGCCATTCCCATTAAATTTACAATTGCAAAAATTAACAAAATTGTGCTGATCTTTAACTCATAAAAAAGTCCATTCATAGATTTATTTTCGGCTTTTGAGAGATATAAAACAAAATTTGAAATACAAAAAAAGAGTAATGTGATCGAAAATATGAAAGATAAAATTGCCATACTTATCTTTTCTTCATCAAAAACCGCCAAAAGAAAAATTGAAAAAAGCACAAAAGAGAACTGCTGAAAGAACAAATAAAAGAATGAAGATTTAATGCCTTTACTCACAAAAACACAAACACCAGCAACAATTATATTAAAAAGAAAAAGACCTTCAAAAATAGAAAAGCCAACCCCTGAAAATATTAAACTAAAATTCTCAATTCCAAAAATTGAGTATAAAACTTTGAGAAGTATGTAGATACTAACAAAGGCGTAAGACAAGAAAAACAAGCTGTAAATTGTGATCAAATCAAGATTGATGTCGCGATAAAGAAGATAAAACGGAACTAAAACCGAAAGAAACAAACCAACTAAATAAAATATCAAAAGCATTCCATATTTTGCAGAATCAATATCTCCTGAAATTATACCATTAGGAGCAAAATCGACCTGACCAATAAACTTATAAGTTGCAACGATTGCTAAGAAAAAAAACAGAGATTCTAAATAAAGCAAAAATGTGAAAAAAGTTGAAAACTTTGTCTCTTTTTTATGAAGAAATTTAAGCCCAAAAAAATGACATAAAATTATCAAACAATTATAAAAGAATAAAATTGTTAGTAGATTTTTTCCTAAAATTATCAGATTTATAAAAGCAATAATTAAAGCCAAAAAAATCTTGAGATTAGTTGATTCTTTTAGCTCTAAAAGCCTTAAGAATTTTTGCGAATAAAAAGCAAAAACTATCCAGATAAAATTTAGCAAACCCAAAAAAACCAAACCAAGATGATCAATATCAAAACCTATTGCAACTCCTCTGGTAGCTTCGCTAATCACTAAATAAGAGTTATCTCGCGCCAAATTTCCGTATATACCAATAAGATTAATTGCGAATAAAACTGGCAGCATTTTCTCAATCACACCAACAACTTTTGATGAATCATCACAAAACCTTGCGATTAAAGCATTCGCAAAAGGTATCAAAGAAATTAAAGCTATTAAAAACTGTGTTTGTGTCATTTAAATTGTGTTTGAAAGTAGAAAGGACGCAAATTTAAGAGATAATTCATTGATCAATCCCGACAATAAAACAGTAAGACAGATTGTAACGATTAAGAACCAAAATGAGATCAGATAAAATTGATATTTCTTCAAACCAAAATCAGTTAAATTTTTCGCTTTTTCACCATGGTTCTTTGCATAAAATGCAGTGATTAATTTTACCGCAATGCTTGCTTGAACAAAAATTGAAATTAGCAATGAGATTAAAAGAAACGCTTCTAAACCAAGGCTAAAACTAGCATAAGCCATATACCAGTTCGCAAAAAATAAAAGCGTTAGAGGAAAGGCAGCAATAAAAAATATAAGCAATTTCATTGGCAAAACCAAAAGAAAATGATCACGACGAATTATGCTAAGTTTTGTAATTGATGATGTGCCAAAATTACGCTTTAAAAAAGTTGCAAAAATAAACATCAGCAAATTTACAAAACTAAAGTTCAGCAAATAAAAGAAAGTGGCTTGTATTGATTCTATTGTTTGAAGTGCAATTCCAGCAAAAATAAATCCCAAATTATTAAGACAAAAATAGGCAGTTATCATCTTTAAATGCTTTTGCTGATAAAGCTTTATCGCACTATAAAAAATTAGTAATATTGATAGAAAAATTAAGATTGGAGCAAATTTAAAATCCGTGAATAACAGGTGATTGCCAAAGAAAAAATGTATGAATTTTAGAACTAAAAAAATTCCAACATTTGTTTTGATAAAAATTGACTCAATCGCCAAAAAATTAGCAATTGGGTTGCTACTTTTTAACTTTTCAAAATAAAGCCAAAATGGAAAAAATTTGATGATAATTGCAATTGTCATCAACGCAAAAATCATTACCAAAAACCATAAATTTGATTTAGCAACTAACGCCAAATCTTTAGAAATTATATCAAAATCAACGTGACCAAAAGCCAAATATAAAGCAAAGAAACTGAATATTAAAAGCAAAGAAGAAGCAGCATTAAGACAAAAATAGCGAAAAGTAATTTTAAGAAGATTTACATCTTTTGAAATCGAAAGAGTGGCAAAAAAACTGAATGCGTAAATTTCAAAAAATACGAAGAGATTTAGAAGGCTATTGGTTGTAAAAATGCCAACCAAACTAAAAAGATTAAGCAAAAAAACAGAATAAAAAATTCGACTATTATTTTGGTTCAAGAACTTTTCTATGTCCGAATTATAGAAAAAAAGAATTACGATTTTTAAGAAAATCAGCAGCAATAAAAATAACATTCCCAAAACATCAAGCCTAAATTCTAAAGCTATCGACAAAGGAGAAAGCTTAAAATCGTTAGCTATTTTTTCATAAATCAAAACATCTGGCAAAACCTTTAGCGCAAAAAAGAAAAGAAGAAAACTAGAAAAAAGAGCAATTAAAAATGAGAGGTTCTTACGAGAAACTGCTTGGCAAAGCAAAGCAGAAATCAGAGGAAGAAAAATTAGGAGGTAGATATTGCTAATTGTTCCCATTTTTTCTGCTTTGCATCATTTGCGCAAATTGTTCAAAAAGATAAAAACTGTCATCTGGACCAGGAGAACTTTCTGGGTGATATTGCACAGAAAATGCAGATTTGTCTTTTAGTCTTAAACCCTCAACACTGCGATCAAAAAGCGAAATATGAGTTACTTCTGCAATGTTTGGAATTGATTTTTCGTCAACACAAAAACCATGATTTTGGCTAGTAATTTCAACTTTTTTACTGTTTAAATCTTGCACTGGATGATTTGCTCCACGATGACCTTGATGCATTTTTGAAGTTTTTGCACCAATTGCCAAAGCCAAAAGTTGGTGACCAAGACAAATTCCAAAAAGAGGAATTTTATTTTTTAAAATTTCTTGAATTACTGAAATTGCGTATTTTCCAGTTTCAGCTGGATCTCCCGGACCATTTGATAAGAATACACCATCTGGTTGATATTTCATAATATCAGAAAAACTCGCTTTTGCTCCAACAACATTTACTTCGCAACCAACTTCTTCTAAGCAACGAAGAATGTTCAATTTTGCACCATAATCTATTGCAACAACTTTAAACTTTTTCTTAATGCTATTGTTGTAGGCATTATTTTTTTGCTGCCATTTTGCTTCATTTTCCCATTTATATTCTTTGTTTTCACTTGCCGACTCTGCTAGTTCTACACCATTTAAATCTGTTTGTTTTTTTAACTCTTCTTTGGTTTTGCTAATTAAATCTTCATCAATTTTGTCAGCATAAATAATTGCTACCGATTTAGCACCTTTTGTTCTGATAAGCTTGGTAATTTTTCTTGTGTCGATTCCCGAAATTCCAGTTAAATTATTTTTTAGTAACCAATTATTAAGATCTTCTTGTGATCTGTAGTTTGAAGGGCTGGTAATTGGCTCGCGAATTATAATTCCTTTGGCTCGAATAGAATTTGCCTCAATATCTTTTGTGTTTGTTCCAATATTTCCAATGTGCGGAAATGTAAAATTGATAATTTGTCCAGAATAAGAAGGATCAGTTATAATTTCTTGGTAGCCTGTAATTGCTGTGTTAAAACAAATTTCTCCGTAGGTAACTGACTTTTTTCCAACTCCATATCCATAAAAACATAAGCCATCCGAAAAAACTAATGCCGCGTTTTTTTCTTTCTGATAAAAACTTGGATAAAAAATATTTGCGTCTTTCATGATATTTTTAAAACTGATGAGAATTTAAATTTAATTCTCAAAAAAATATTAGCCGCAATTCAATTCCGCAATTTAATTTTATGATTAACTTTTTTGAAGATGATACACCACAACCTCTAATTATTTTAAAAGGAGAATATGGAATTATCACTGGTGATAACGCTATAATTGCTTCTCCAAATGCAAAAAGCGGCGTTGTAATGATTTTAAGTGATGAAAAAAATAAGGTTACAGCTCTAGCTCATTTTGATGAAAATCATGATCTTAGCGAAAGCTTAGAAAATATTATATTAGAAATGGTGAAAGCTGGAGCAGAAATAAAAAATTTGAAATGCAATTTAACTGAAAATGACAAAAGAAATTATTAAAGACCTGATGCATAGTGCTTCAAATATAACGCACCAAATTGCTGAAGGAATATCTCATGTTACACATGATTTAACTCAAAACATTGCTGATATCACAAGATCAAATGGTGATAAAATTGAAAATCTTCTTAGCGAAAAAGGGATTGATGTTGTTCGCGAAAATCGTCATGGAAACGATTGCCATAATATTGTTGCAAATAGCGATGGAACATTTTTTACCAATAATAGTGTAGATTTTTCTCGTAGTCTTTTAAACCAAATTCTCTTTTCAAATAATGGTGAAGAAAGATTATCAAATGCTATGAGCAACCAAGAAAAACTACTAAAAAAAGTTCAAAACCCTCAACAAAAAGTGACTGCAAAAAAAGCATTCCATTTATTTCCAAACATAAATCTTAAATAATTATGTCATCAAAATTACTTCTTGGCAAAAAAACTGATTATACGTTCAACCAGCCTTCAAATAAAATTTTACAAAAGGTTTCTAATCCTCACAAAGATATTGATTATGCTATACGTTTTTCTTGCCCAGAATTTACCTCAATTTGCCCTATTACATCACAACCAGATTTTGCTCATCTTGTGATTGATTATGTTCCAGACAAATCAATTGTTGAGAGCAAATCATTAAAACTTTATTTATTTTCTTACCGAAATCACGGAGCTTTTCATGAAGATTGCACCGTTCAAATCGCCAAAGATATTATATCAACTATCAAACCAAAATGGTTAAGAATTGGCGGATATTGGTATCCACGTGGCGGAATTCCAATCGACATATTCTTTCAAAGCGGACAACTGCCAAAAGATGTTTGGATTAAAGAACAAGCTGTTCCTGAATATAAAGGAAGAGGATAGATTATGATAAATTTTCCGATAATTCTTCCAGAACTTGATCCGATTGCAATTTCACTTGGACCAATTGCAATACGTTGGTATTCCCTAGCCTATATTGTTGGAATTTTATTTACTCTTTCTTGGCTAAAAATATGCAATAAAAAAGAAAGATTTATGTCTAACGAAGCCTATGATGATTGGTTGTTTTGGGCTGTTTTATCGGTTTTGTTTGGTGGCAGAATTGGCTATGTTTTATTTTATAATCCATATTACTTCTTATCAAACCCACTTGAAATTTTTGCTTTCTGGCAAGGTGGAATGTCTTTTCACGGCGGACTTTGTGGCGCAATATTTGGCATGTGGCTATTTGCTAAAAAATATCACGTAAATTTTCTTAAATTATCAGATCGCCTTGCGGTTGCTGCACCAGTTGGACTTTTTTTTGGAAGATTAACCAATTTTATAAATATGGAACTTTATGGTCGCGTCACCGGTTCCAACTTTGGCGTAATATTTCCAAATGGAGGAGATTTACCTCGCCACCCAAGTCAACTTTATGAAGCAACTTTGGAAGGATTTGTTTTATTTGTAATTATGTTCTCTTTTTACAACCTAAGTAATCTTCGTAAAAATTATGGTTTTTTAAGCGGATTATTTTTAGCACTTTACGGAATTTTTAGAATGATTATTGAAAATTTCCGTGAACCTGACGAGCAAATTGGATTTTTATTTCTTGAAACAACCATGGGACAGCTTCTATCTTTACCTCTGATTTTTTTTGGAATTTTATTGATTTTTTTAAGTCTTCAAAAGAAAAAAATTTAAAAAAAATCTTGCCAACTTTTCACCTCATATTGCTCTAGCTTTTAAAAAAAAATATGCTGATGAGCCTTTGTAAATAAAGGATAAAAACCATATACCAAAATTTGAGTTCACTGGTTTTTAACTTCCAAGCTAGTCAAGTTATTTATTTTCAAAAAATGAAAATAAATAACTTTACTTGCCCAAGCATAACTGCGAAAAATATCTCAACTTATTTACAAATTTTTACGGTTAAAAGCTGTCCGCTTTTCCTCATTTTAGATTCTTTAAAAAATGCCAGTTACCGAAATTTCAGCCAAAGACGCTTTTTCTATATTAACAAGTGATTCAAACTCTGTTTTGATAGATGTTAGAACCTCAGAAGAAACAACTTTTGTAGGTGTTCCTGATAAATCTGAAATTGATGACAGGCTAATTCTCTTGCCTTGGAAATTATTTCCCGACATGCGAATTAACCCACAATTCACAGGCACACTTACTGACTATTTAAAACAAGAATTTGGCGACAATGCCATAAATGCTAAATTATTCTTCATGTGCCGCAGCGGTGCAAGATCTGAACAAGCAGCATATCATATCTCTACTCTTGGTTTTGAAAATTGTTATAACATTACATCTGGTTTTGAAGGAGATATAGATTTCAACGGTCATCGTGGCAATGTTAATGGCTGGAAAGCTTCTAATCTTCCTTGGAAACAATCTTAATGCTTCAACAACCTCTTAAAAATACAGCATTATTAAACCAAGATTTTTCCCAATCTTTTTTGCCAGAATTTTTGTCTCTTTGCAAATTAGAATTTGGTGAAAACAACTTTGAAAAATGGTTTGCGGGATTAGAAATTTTCTCTCTATCAGAAAGTGAGGTTGTGTTATCTACCTCTTCAAAATTTGTTCGTGATTGGGTTATTCGTGAATTTATCGAAACTAAATCCAATCAAAAAAATCTAAAATCATTAGCACAAATTATTAGTCCACAAATCAAAAAAGTGACAATAATTTATGTTGCAAAACTTCAAGATGAACTAACTCCAAATATTTCTCAATCTGAGCAAAAAGTTGTTAGTCTTTCAAAGCATGATAATGTTTTTGCTTTTGGCACAGAATTAAATTCGCGCTATGTTTTTGATCAATTTATTGAAGTAAAATACAATAAATTAGCGGTTTCAATGGCTAAAATTGCCGCTGGAGTTGATAACCAAATTAGTCTTTTTGATGATAAAATTCCTCTTTTTATTCATGGAAATGTAGGAATGGGAAAAACGCATCTAGCACAAGCAATTGCTTGGAAAATTAAAGAATTCAATAAATCAAAAAAAGTAGTTTATCTTTCTGCTGAAAAATTCATGTATCACTTTGTTCAGTCAATTCGTGGAAATGATGTAATGAGCTTTAAAGAAAAAATGCGCTCAATTGACGTTTTAATCGTTGATGATGTTCAGTTTATAGCTGGAAAAGAAAGCACTCAGCAAGAGTTTATGAATTGCTTTAACGCTCTTGTTGAAGACAATAAACAAGTTGTTTTGGTCTGTGACCGTTGTCCTTCTGACTTAGAAAACATTGATGAAAAACTTAAATCACGCATTTCTGGTGGCATGATTGTTAACTTCAAAAATCCTGATTACCAAGATCGTTTAGCAATTTTAAAGGCTAAATCAAAAATTATGGGACAAGAAGTTTGCGAAAAAATTCTGAGCTTTATCGCCGAAAAAATTACTACTTCCGTTCGTGATCTTGAAGGAGCTCTTAAAAAAATCATTGCTCAGAAAGTTTTTCTTGAAGAAGAAATCACTTTAGAAAGCACCAAAAATGTTTTGGCAGATTATGTTCGAGCTTCAAATAACTTAGCTCCAACCATTGAAAAAATTCAAAAAACCGTTTGTGCTTTTTATGGAATTAAAGTTTCTGATTTAAACTCAACTAAACGAGAAAGATCAATTGCTCGCCCAAGACAAATTGCAATGTATTTAGCAAAAAACTTAACAACTCTAAGTTTACCTGCAATTGGCAAAGAATTTGGCAATAAGAATCATGCTACTGTAATTCACTCAGTAAAAATGGTAAATGAATTTATAAACCAAAACCAACAAATCCTCCAAGAAATCAAAACTCTTGAAGAAAAAATCCGCAGCTAATTTCCAAACATCATCTCGTCTTCATATTCGCCTTCATATCCATTTTTATAATCAAAACCTAAACTAAGAGATGAAAAAAGTTTTTCTTTTCTAGGCTCCTCTGACAACAACTCAAATCCTTCATCTAGCAACATTTTGGTTAATTGGTCTCGTTTTATAACGCTTTCACAACCCATTAATATTGATATTACACGTTTATCACCTTTCTTTGCAGCACTTATTAAATTAAATCCAGAAGCATTTGTAAAACCTGTTTTTAAACCTTCCGCACCTTTATAATTTACCAAAACATGATTGTGAGTTTCGTATTTTGCACCAAGTCGATCAAATTCTTTTATAGAAAATAAATGATAATATTGTGGAAATTCTTTCTTAATTGATTTTGCTAAACGGGCTAAATCAAAAGCTGTTGTATATTGTCCTTCTTCATGCAAGCCAGTAGAATTACGAAAACTGCTATTAGTCATTCCAAGTTGTTTGGCTTTTTCATTCATTTTTTCAACAAATTTCCATTCATCTCCAGCCACAGCTTCTGACAAAACAATTGCTGCTTCGTTAAATGATTTGACAATAACAGCTTCAATTGCCTGACGAACTGAAATTTCATCTCCTTGTTTTAAACGCATCGTGTTAACCTTATTAACATTAGCAACTTCTTCACCTCTTTCAGAAACAATAATTTTTTGATCAATTTTCAATTTTCCTTTTTCTAAAGCCTCAAAGGTTAAATAAAGCGTCATCAATTTTACCAAAGATGCTGGATAAGCATATTGAGATGCGCGTTTTTGAAATAAAATATTGCCAGTTTTATCTTCGAAGACCACAGCAGAATAGTTTTTACCACAGCTATATTTGGTAAGTTCCAAAGCCTGAACTTCAAATGAAAATATAATTAAAAAGATGATTAAAAAAATTTCTTTCATAATAAACGTGTAATCTCTTCAGATGCTTTACTACTAGGACTTTGCTTAAAATTTAAACCCATTAAATTCAAAGCTTCTTGGCTTTCTGATATTTGTTTTTGCGCTAAATTTTTATTACTCATTAATTTTTCTAACACATTAGCCATCTTTTCTCCTGAGCAATTTTTCTGCAACATTTCAGGAATTACTTCTTTGTTTAAAATCAAATTAACCAAATTTGCAAAATTGATTTTTATCATTCTTTTGATCAAAAAATAAGTAAGAAAGTTCAGTTTATAAACCACAATCATAGGAATTTGATAAAGCGAAAGCTCTACAGTATTTGTTCCTGATTTTGCCAAAGCAAAATCACTAGCAAAAAAAGCTGCTTCTTTTTCTTCTTTTTCAATTAAAAAATATTCAACTTGTAAAGATTTCGACATCTCACCAACAAGCTGTCGAGTCTTGTCGCTTAAAGGAATAACAATTTTTAAATCTGATATTTTTGATGCTAAATTATTAGTAGCCAAAATCATTTCAGGAAAAATTCTTGTTACTTCACCATTTCTACTTCCTGGCATTAAACACAGAATTTTAGAGCTTTCACTGACATTATATTTTTTTCTAAAATCTAAATTGACTGAATTCTTTTTAGAAAAATCTGGCGCATTTTCTACAATTGGATGACCAATAAAAACCGTCTTCAAACCATATTTCTCAAAATATGGCGGCTCGAAAGGCAAAATTGCCAAAAGCAAATCATAAAACTTAGCAATCTTTTTTGCTCGACCTTCACGATAAGCCCAAACTGAAGGTGCAATTAAATGAACTTTTTTTATCTGGTGAAAATTTTTAATTTTTTTTATCACCCGAAAACAAAAATCTGGAGAATCAATAGTAATAACCACATCTGGCTTTTCTTGAATAATTGCTTCTGCGGTTTGTTTAATGCGTTTTAATAATTTAGGCAAATGAGGAATTACCTCTAAAAAACCCATAACCGATAATTCTTCCATAGAAAAAATTGATACCAAACCCTGCTCTTTCATAAGCCTGCCACCAACTCCAATAAACTCACTTTCTGGATTTTGTAATTTTAATTCAGCAATTAATTTACTTCCAAGCAAGTCTCCAGAAGCTTCTCCAGCTATGAGAAAAAACTTTTTCATTTTGAGATTAAAGATTTTAGATTTAAAACTTGAGCTTCACCAAATAATTCTAGATCTTCAATCTAAAATCTTAATTAAAAAACATGTCTCGTCGTAAAATCGCTGTCGCTGGCGCAACTGGCAATGTTGGTCGCGAAATTTTAAATATTTTAGCAGAAAGAAAATTTCCTGCTGATGAAGTTGTGGCTTTAGCTTCGCCACGTTCTGTTGGTCAAAAAGTTTCTTACGGAAATAAAGAATTAACCGTTCAAGCGTTAGACAGCTTCGATTTTACTGGCACCAAAATTGGTTTATTTTCTCCCGGTGGCGCAGTTTCGGCAATTCACGCACCTAGAGCTGCTGCGCAAGGCTGTGTGGTAATTGACAATACTTCACATTTTAGAATGGATCCAAATGTTCCTTTGGTTGTTCCTGAAGTTAATCCACAAGCAATTTCTGATTATAAAAAGTCTGGCATCATCGCTAATCCAAATTGTTCAACAATTCAAATGGTTGTAGCTTTAAAACCTTTGCATGATTTAGCAAAAATCAAACGCATTGTGGTTGCAACTTACCAAGCCGTTTCTGGCGCAGGAAAAGAGGCGATGGACGAACTTTACAATTCAACTAAGCAAATCTACGCCAACCAAATGCCAACTCCAAAAAAATTCAGCAAAAGAATTGCTTTTAAC
>CAYWVI010000002.1:0-65220 GCA_964461905.1 uncultured Rhizobium sp.
TTAACAAAAACTAACAAAAATGAACGTGTGGACGGAGTTACAAACTCCGTCCAGCTCGGGGGAAATTTAGAAAATTAACAGATCGCAAATGACTCAAGAAACCTTTCCGTGTTTGGAGAATATAATCAGTTTAAATATCCAAGAGATCTGCTTGGATAGAAAACTTGGAAGATTCAATTTTGAAAATTGCGTACAGCCTCTTGAGAAAGTTCGTGATTGGGCAGAAAAATTCAGAATCTTGAATGCTAACCCTGGCTCGGAGGAGTATTGGAGTGGCTCTACAATTACAGAATTCTTTACCAAAATTTATCAATATTCTCAGGAAATAAAAGCTTTTGACCCTGTTGCACAGCATTACGTGAGTAATACTGAGTATTACAGGGATCAGATATCCACAAAATTAATAACGCTTTACAAAAACAGTCGTCAGCAAATCGCGCAAGCAATACTATTTGCCGAAATGATTAGCAAGCTAAGGTCTGCAGATGAAAAGCTTGCAAAAATTGATGTCGCAAAAGATGTCTCCAAAATAAGGAAGTCTTTGTCAGATTATTTTGATGGCTTGAAGGAGGAATTATCTGAAGAATATAAAAATATTAAGGATGAGATAGGATCTTTAAAATCTGCTCAAGCTACGGATAATTTATCACAGCATTTTTCTAAACATTCCCAGTCTTATAATGAGCCTATAGAAGCCGGACTTAAAAAAGTCTCCCATCTAAGGGGTGCGAACTATCTTTTTCCAGCGATTGCTTTTGTAGCTATCATAATCCTTGTTTGCGTTAAGGGTAGCATTGATAAATCTTTTATTCCAGTTGCAGCCTTATACTCCATAGGAATGTCTTTGGTTTTTTATCATTTAAAATCAGAGACAAGGGATCTAAATATTCTGAAAAATGCTAAAGAATCTTACGAACATAGGGCAAAAGTTGCTGAAACTTTTGTCGCATTTCTGGCTTCTGAAACAAAAGATGAAATCACAAAATCCGAAATGGCAAAACAGGCGGCAATCGCTATGTTCCAAAGGGTTCCCAATGGGTATTTAACTAAAGATCAGATCGAGCCAATTAACCATCCGTTGGCAGAAATTTTAATAAAAAGGAAATAACATGTTCTCAAAACTCGAATTTCTCATTGCTTGGCGTTACCTCAAATCAAAACGCAAAGAGGGTTTTATTTCGGTCATCGCGATTTTTTCTTTTGTGGGAATTATGATTGGCGTGGCGACGTTGATTGTGGTGATGTCGGTGATGAATGGGTTTCGGCATGAGTTGGTGAATCGAATTTTGGGAATTAATTCGCATTTAACGGTTTCAAGCCGTGCGCATCAAATTGCTGATTACGAAAAACTTTTGGGCGAAATAAAGCAAATTGAAGGGGTGAAATTTGCCAATCCGATGGTTGAAAGTCAGGCGATGTTTTCGGTTGCTGGCAAGAATTCTGGCGGGTTGGTGAAGGCGGTGAAATTGGAAGATTTAAAAAATAAAAAACTAATTTCAGAAAATATTCGTGATGGAAATTTGGAAAGTTTACAAAATAAAAATTCAGTAATTGTTGGTGCGGCAGTTGCGCAGAATTTGAATTTAAAAATTGGCGATCCGCTAAAAATAATTTCTGCCGAAACTGCCGAAACCATAATTGGAGCGATTCCGCGCATTAAAACTTATGAAGTTGGTGGCGTTTTTGAAAGCGGTCTTTACGAATATGATTCAACAACTGTATTTACAAATTTTGAAATGGCGCAAATTCATTTTCGCTTTCCAGATTCTGTTTCGGCGATTGAAATTTTTGTTGAAGATCCAACCAGAATTGAAGAAATAAAATTTCGTCTTTTTGAAGTTTTGGCAAATTATCCAAACCTTTATGCAACCGATTGGCAGCAAGCTAATGCAAGCTTTATTGATGCTTTAAAAGTTGAAAGAACGGTGATGTTTTTTATTCTAACTTTAATCATTATTGTTGCCGCTTTTAACATAATTTCGAGCATGATTATGTTGGTGAATGACAAAAATAAAAACATCGCATTGCTTCGCACTTTAGGCATGAGCAAAACTTCAGTAATGAAAATTTTTCTAATTTGTGGATCTTCAATTGGAGTGGTTGGAACATTTTTAGGTTTAACAATTGGCGTTCTTTTTTCTGCCAATATAAACTCTATCAAGCGTTTTCTTGAATCAATGACCGACACAACTTTGTTTAATCCTGCAATTTATTTTCTTTCAACTTTACCTTCAAAAATTTTTATTTCGGATGTAATTTTGATTACGGGAATAGCTTTAGCAGTGTCGTTTTTGGCGACGATTTATCCAGCTTACAAAGCTAGTAAATCAAACCCTGCAGAAGTTTTGAGATATGAATAATTAAATTAAATTTTAAAATATGAAAAATAACACTGCCCTACAAAAAGAGATCGAACAAATCAAAAATAAGCTTTCCTCACAGGAATTTAATAATTCTGATAAAAAAGCTCTGGAAAATGATCTTGCTAAACTTGAAAAATCGGTTGCAGAAAGTGTTGACGTTTATGAACCAAATGAAGATGCACAAAATAAAAATCCTCAGGAAGAATATTCAGAGGATAATCTAAAAAACTTTGAACTTAAAGATGGCGATAGCGAAAAACTAGAAAAGCTTTGCGCAGAAATTGGAATCAAACATACAAGAAATGACGCTGGAGAAATCGCAATTATTATTTTGCCAAAAGGTTGCTCTTCAGATACTTTACACAAAGCTTTAGATGGCGATCAAGCTGCAATAAGAGAACTAGAAGAAGCCTGCAAACAAGAAGAATATATGAATAAAGCCGATCGTTTTATTGAAAATCTTGCTAACAAAAAACGAGGCCCACAAACAGAAGAAAATTCTTGGGTTTCAAAAATAAAAGATCGCGAATCTCAAGAAAATAATAAGGATAAGTCTCTTTAAGATTTAGATTTTTGTAAAATTATTACTTCCAGCAATCGTTTTGTTTATTGACCTTTTTACGAGTTATATTTTCAAAATAATTGATCCTGTTGTTTTTCTATTTTCCAAATCTTGATGGGCTTTTTTCACATCTTTAAAATCATAACTTGTGATTTGTGGTTTTAGAATGCCTTTTTGAGTAGCCGCAAAAACTTCAGCAGCTGAAAGTTTTAACTCGATTTGATTAGATTTATAAAGTGCCATTGTTGGTCTGGTAAGATATAAAGAATTAGCAACTAAGCGATTTAAATCGAGCTTTTCCACACCACCAGAAGATTCACCATGACTCACGCACATTCCCATTGGCCATAGGCAATCAAGAGATTTTTCTAAAGTATTTTTGCCAACACCATCATAAACTACACCAACACCACCGTGATCAGTAATTCTCGCTATTTCTTCAACGAAATTTTGTTTTGTGTAGTTAATTACATGATCGCAGCCCGCTGATTTTGCAGCTGGAATTTTTTCGTCACTCCCAACAGTTCCAAAAACTTCTAAACCTAAAAATTTTGCCCATTGGCAAGCAAGATGACCAACGCCACCAGCAACAGCATGAATTAGAATTTTTTTAGCACGCTTAGCAATATAAACTCTGTGCATTAAGGCATGAGCCATTAAACCTTTGTGCAAAACAGCAGCAACTTGTTCATCAGATAATGCTGTTGGCGGCACAACTAAATAACGTTGATTAATGGCGCGTTTTTCAGCATAAGCTCCTAAACCTCCAGTTGCGTAGGCAACGCGTTCGCCGACTTTAAAATCAGTTACGTTCGATCCAACGCTTTCGATAATTCCGCAAGCTTCAAGCCCTAAAATTGCTGGCATTTCTGAGATTTTATATTGTCCGCGACGAAAAGAAACATCAAAGAAATTAACGCCAATTGCGGTTTGCTTAATTAAAACTTCGTCTTTTTTTGGCTTTGGATCGTCAATTTTTTCTAATTTTAAATGTCCAGCATCACCAACTTTATGTAGAACAATAGCTTGCATTTTTGATAAGTGTTTTGAAGTTTTGAGAAAAAAATTTACAACAAAATTCCAATTAAAATTAAACTAACATGCAACACCAAAATCTCTTTGTTTTTGATATTGAAACTATTCCAGATATTTCAGCCGCAAAAAATTTGCTTGATATGCCAAAAGGCTCGAAAGACGAGCTAAGACAAGGCCTAACGAAATATCATCTCGACATTACTGACGGCAAAAATTCTTTTTTGCGCCAACCATTTCATCAAATTGTAGCGATTAGTTTTTTAGAAGCCGAAATTGTTCGTGATTTCAATGGAAGTGAATTTTACAAAATAATTGATATTCGCTCAGGAGGCGACCTAGTTGCAACAGAAGCTGATTTAGTACGTGGTTTTTTTGCTCATCTAAAGAAAAATTTTTCACGTCTAGTAAGTTTTAACGGCAAAAATTTTGACATGCCTGTCTTAAAATATGCAGCAATGAAACATGAAGTTGAAGCAGCTTGGCTTTATAAATTGGGTGATAAATGGAATAATTATAATCAACGATACAGCCTTGATTGGCATTGCGATTTGGCAGAAGCATTTTCTGATTTTGGAGCTTCAGCAAAAGTAAAAATGAATGAACTTTGTGCCGCTTTTAATCTTCCTGGAAAAATTGGTGTTGATGGATCACAAGTAATGCAAATGTTTGATGATGACAAGCTAGAAGAAATCAGAAATTACTGCGAAACTGACGTGATTAATACCTATTTGCTTTACTTAGTTTATCAGCATCACAACGGCTCAATTTCTAAAGATTCTTTTGTGAAATGTAAAAAAAATTTGCACGAATTTTTAGAAATAAAATCGCAGTCAAAAACACATTTTGCTGAGTTTTTAAAAGAGTGGAAAATCTAGCTATTTCATTGCCCAAAGCAAAATTGCTTTTTGAGCGTGAAGGCGATTTTCGGCTTCGTCAAAAACTACCGATTGCTTTGAATCAATTACTCCAGCAGTTACTTCAAAACCACGATAAGCAGGCAAACAATGAGTAAAAATCGCCGATTTTTTTGCTAATTTCATTAGATTTGCATTCACCTGAAATGGACTCAAAAGATTAATTTTTCTTTGCTTGGCAGCGTCATTTTTTTCAGCTTCATCGCCCATTGAAAACCAAGTATCAGTTATAATCACATCGGCGTTTTTTGCGGCTTTTTTGGCATCAGAAAAATGCGAGATTTTTGCGCCAGATTTTACAGCTTTTTTGATTTCTAAATTACAAAAATCAAATTCTTTAGGAGTGGCAATCGCTAACTCAAAATTAAATGCTTTTGCTGCGTGGATGTAGGAGTTTAAAACATTATTTGCATCACCAAACCAAGCTAATTTTTTGCCTGAAATTTTGCCTAAATGCTCCTCAATCGTTAAGATACTGGCAATAATTTGGCACGGATGAGAAAAATCCGACAAAGCATTAATAACCGAAACGGAAGAATTTTGTTCTAATTCCAAAATTGTTTGATGAGAGTTTGAGCGAATCATAATAGCATCCACAAAACGTGATAAAACTTTTGCAGTATCAGCAACAGTTTCGCCCTTTCCAAGTTGCATATCACTTTTATTCATCACAATTGCGTGACCACCAAGTTGATTAATTCCAGCTTCAAAAGAAACACGAGTGCGAGTAGAGGTTTTTTCAAAAATCATTGCCAAATTTTTATGCGGCAAAAGTTTTGCTTGTTTAGCAGCGTTTTTCTCTTTTTTTAATTTTTTTGCCAAAGCAACAATTGCGAGCAATTCTTTTGCTGGGATTTTATCTAAATCGATGAAGTGTTTTGTCATTTTAACTTTAAACCTCAGTTGATGAGAAGAACTTAAAATATGTTTTGAAAATTTTAAGAAAGTTGTCGAAGGTAGAAACCAACTTCCATTTGTCAAGTTATCAAGATTTTAAATAAATGTCTCAAAAAATTTTTATTGTTAGCGGCGGCACAGGCGGACACATTATTCCAGCGCGCTGTTTAGCACAATATTTCGCTAAAAATGGCCATGAAATTTTGTTTCTTGGTGATGAAAAATATCGTAGCTACATCAAAACCGATGATCTTTTTAAATCAAAGATTATCAGCTCTTCTCAAATAAAAAAATCACCGATTTTTTTGTTAAAAGCTTCTTACAAAATTTTGCTTGGAATTTTGCAATCAACTTATCTTTTTTTAAAAATTAGACCAAAATGTATTTTTGCTTTTGGTGGCTATTCAACCTTTCCAGCACTTATTGCAGCGATTATAACTCGAACTGAAATAATTCTTCATGAGCAAAATGCTCACTTAGGAAAAGTTAATAGAATTTTTATTAACTACGCCAAAAAAATCGGACTTTCATTTCAAACAACATCAGGACTTTCTGAAAAAAATTTGTCCAAAAGTTTTTTTGTAGGAAATCCAGTAAGAGACGAAATCTTACTTTTAAACAACATACCTTATGAAATTCCAACCTCTAAAGATCCAGATCTTAACCCAGAGAAAAAAATGGGTTATGATTTGCTTTTAGCATCTGATTTTTACGAAGTTTCTCCATCAAAAGCGGTATTTAATATTTTGGTAATTGGAGGCTCAGGAGGTGCAAAAATATTTAGCGAAATATTGCCTAAAGCTTTTTTTAATCTTAGCGAAAATTTAAAAGAAGAAATTCACGTAACTCAACAATGTCGTACTGAGTTATTACAACAAACTTTTGAAGCTTATCGTTCATTTAATGTGAACATAGTTATTGATACATTTTTTGAAGATATGCCTAGTTTAATTAAAGATTCTCACTTAATAATCGCGCGCTCTGGCTCTTCATCAATTTTTGAATTTTGCGCTGCAAAAAAACCAATGATTTTAGTGCCTTTTGCTTTGGCGGCAGATAATCATCAAGAAAAAAACGCCCGATATTTAGAAGAAAATGGTGCGGCTATTGTTGTAGAAGAAAAGGATTTCACGATTAATAAAATTAACGAATTACTAAAAAGTTTGATTAGTGATAAATCAACTCTAAGAAAAATGTCTGAAAATGCTGGCTCTTTAGCAATTTTAGATGCAACTCAAAATCTTGCAAAACTTGCAAATGACTGATTTAGAAACAACAAATTACGACCCCTCAATTGGTCAAATTTTAAAAGAAAAAAGACAGCAATCCGAAATTTCTATCGCTGATGCTTGCACTTATTTAAAAGTAAAAAAAATTGATATTGAAGCAGTTGAAAGCGATGACTTTGAAAGACTTTCTAGCCATATTTATGCTTTAGGATTTATTCGCTCTTACGCAAAATTATTAAAATTAGATACCCAAATTATTGAAGAAAAAATCAAGAAACTGCCTATAAAATCTAACGTTGAGAATAAAAAACATCTTTTGGTGAATATTGGCGAAGAAGAAAAATTTAGCCCTAATAAAGAAATTTTTTTTAACGCTTTAATAATCTCAATTCTGCTGTTTTTAATAACGCTTTCTATTTACAATTCCGTTGAAAAAAACAGCGATTTAATAACCAGCGAAACTCTTGTTCGTGAATTAGAAAATACCAATAAAACGCATGAGTGATTCCGAAAAAAGCTTTCTAGAAAAACTTAATGAAATCAAAACTAAAATTTTGAAATCAGAATTTGTGCGCATTGGATTTCCTATATTTTTTGGCATTTTGCTAATTTTATTTTTGCTGCCATTTTTCTTCAATAATTCTGCTTTAAAATTTCAAATTTCACAAAAAGTTAGCCAAACTTTAGGAGCTGATCTTACAATATTAGGAGATGTTGATGTGGCTTTTTTGCCGAGCCCTTCAATCACTTTAAATGAAGTTTTATTGCGCAATTATTCTGCTAATAAAACACCAGATCGCGACAATAAAATACAAAATATTTACGCTAAAAAAATTCACATCAAATTGGCTTTATTTAAAGCCTCACAAGGATTAGCCATTAAGAAAATTATTTTTTCAGATGCTATTTTGCAGTCTTATCATGCAAATAATCAAACCACAATTCGCAGTGATAAATTTAGCGAGCTAACAGCGCAAATTTTGGAAAATCCTCCAAAAAACGAAACAAAAACCACTTCTGGAATTACCACAAAATTATTTTCTATAGGCGAAATTAGCCCCAATTTAAATGTAGAAAATCTACCTATAATTGTAATAAAAAATGGTTTGGGATTTTTTTATGATAAATTCAATAAACGCAATGAAACCAGCTCTTTAAGCGCGGAATTAAAATTTAGCAGTAAAAAAATTATTGCTTCTGGAAGCTTTATCTCAGGTGGTGTTGTAAGTAATTTTAAATCACAAATTCGTTTTAATTCTAATTCAAAAAAACCAGATTCTTTTTTTGAATTAGTTTCTCCATCCACTGAAATGCGGATCACAGGAAATTTTCTTTCAGAAAATAAAGGAATTTTAGACAGTATTTTTAAAGGCAAAATTGAGGGAGAAATTTTAGAATTTAAATCTTTTTACAAAAGTTATGTAAGCAATAACGGAGGCTTCGCAGATAAGCTTAAACTAAATTCTAAACCTATAAAAATTAGTGCTAATATTAGCAGCAATGATGGTTTGATTGAGATTGATGATTTAGTGATAAATTCAAGTTTGGTCAATGGAGAAGGAGAAATTGATCTAGATTTAAGCAATGATATTCCAGCAATTGATACGCATTTAGATCTTTCTACACTTGATCTAAATAGCTTTTTATCTGACGAAGTTTTGGCAATTTCTTACAATGAATCGACGTTGGATGATAAATTTAAATCTCTAGGAAATGACGTTGCAGAATCTTTGCCCGCCACAAAAACAGATGAAGTTTTAGATGGGCAAAAATCACAAATTGTTACAGAAGAAAAAACTCCCAAACTAGAACTAGTAAAAAACCTTCGTGACTTTGATTTAAACGCCGAAATTAAGATTAATAACATCGCCTTATTTTCTGGCGAAATCAAAGATGCCAGCTTGTATTTAACAATTTCAAAAGAAGGAGAAATTTTAGTTGCTCCTGCTCTTTTTACAATTCCTGGAAATGGAGCGTTTAGAGCTTGGGGAGTTGTTGATAATAGCGGATCTTTGCCAAAATTTATTGGTAAATTTGATCTAACTGGCAAAAGCTTAGAAGATGTATTTCGTTGGTTAAAAATTGAATCTCAAAGTTTAAAATTTGGTAATCTAAAGGAATATAAAGTTTATTCTGACATACTTCTTACGCCAAATCTTAGCAAACTAGGTAATTTTTATTTGAGCTTAAATAGCGATAGTAGTGAGTTCTTAGGCGAAATAACAATTGATAATAGCGATAAAATTCCAAACATTAAAAGCCGTTTTCGTGGCAATAGATTTGATGTTGATGACTATTTTTTTACTTCAAATAACAGCGTTTATTTTTCTCCGGGGCTTTTGGTTAAAAAGCTTTTATGGCTTAACGACATTACTTCTAGTGCTGATTTAGACTTAACTTTTGATAAAATGATTTATGGCGGAGAAGAATTTTCTAACCAAAAACTACGTTTAAAATTTGGTCGCGGATACATTCAAATTGATAACCTTGAATTACAATCACCACTTACAGAATTAAAAGCTGATATGCTTGTTGATATTAGCGAAAAAAGCCCGCAATTCACTTTAAATGTTAACGCAAATAATTTTCATTACGAAGAGGTTAAAGAAAGTGAGGAATATCTTTCTAAATCTTCTAGCCCAGACATAATTGATCGTTTTTTTGACCTACCTTCTTTGGATAGTTTTAATGGCAACATCAATTTAAATTTTGCTAATTTTAACCTTAATAACCGACCAATTAAAAATTTAAAATTTCAAGGTCGCTTAATTTCAGGAAACATCAAAAATTCTGTTTTATCAAGCGAGGTTTACGGCGGAACTTTTGATTACACTGGAGTAATTGGACTTGGTTTAAACAAAATTATCAGCGGCAACATCACAATCAAACAAGCCTTGTTACAAGATTTATTATCTGATTTTTTAGGCGTTAACAATCTTTCTGGAATTGCGAATATTTCAGCTAGCATAAATTCTTCTGCAGCAAAAAAGGGTGCTTTTAAAGAAAATCTAAACAGCGAAATAAAGTTTAATGTAAATACACCGTCAATCAAAGGTTATGGTTTAGATAACTTGGTTAAAAAAATGTTTGCCCCACAACAAAATACCAATGATTTGCGTGAACCAGAAAAAGTTATTCTTGATTCGGAAGCTGTAACTTTGTTTAAAAAATCCGCAGGATCAGTAAAAATTACCAATGGCGTTGGAAAATTAAGCGCGAATATCTCTGGCTCTTTAGTAAATGCTGTTTTGACTGGTTCTGTTGATATTCCTAAAAATAATACCAACCTTTTGTTTAACGCTATTTTCTTAACTGGAACCAGAAAAAAACCAGTTCCCATCAACATTGCTAGCAATATTGGCGGCAATTTTAACTCTTTAAATCAAAGCTTAAATATTGATCAGGTTAGACAATATTTTGGATTAGAAAAACTAATCACACCAAAAAATACTAGCAAAGATCCATCTGAGTTACCAATGCCTGACGATCTTAAATCACAAATAATTCAACCAAATTTTGATCAATAAATGTTAGATTCTGTAAATAAAATTCTGCAAAAAAAGAATCGTGAAAAAATCACTTGCCTTACAGCCTACAGTTTTGCGATGGCAAAAATTTTAGATGATTTTTGCGACATAATTTTAGTTGGAGATTCTGTTGGAATGACAATTTATGGTTTTTCAGATACCGTAGATGTTACCTTGGAAATGATGATTAATCATGGAAAAGCCGTGATGCGTGCTACAAAAAAATCTTTTGTAGTAGTTGATTTGCCTTTTGGAACTTATGAAAACTCAAAAGAACAAGCTTTAGAATCTGCCAAAAAAGTTATTCAAGAAACTGGTTGTCATGCTATTAAAATTGAGACTTCTCGCAACTTAGTTTCAACGGTACAATTTCTTGTCGAAAATAAAATTAACGTTATGGCACATGTTGGTTTAATGCCGCAAAGCGTTAGAAAAATAGGCGGTTACAAATATCAAGGACGTGATGAAAAATCTGCTATTGAAATTTTAGAAACTTCTAAATTGCTAGAACAAGCTGGAGCTTTTGCGATTGTGATTGAAGCGGTACCTGAAAAATTAGCGGCTGAAATTTCTGCTCAATTAAAAATTCCAACTATTGGAATTGGAGCTTCTTTAGAATGCGACGGACAGGTTTTAGTAATTGATGATTTATTAGGATTAAACCAAGAATTTAAACCAAAATTTGTAAAACATTATGCCAATTTAGCAGAAGAAATTTCTGCGGCGGTTGCGAAATTTTGCTCTGATGTAAAAACAAAAAAATTTCCTACTAAAGAAAATTTACTTTAATTTTTGGGCTAATTGCACTGAAGAAAATTTTTAGTTGTCTGCTCTCATCCTATGCTGGTCTGGGTTTTTAGCCCAGACCATATTTTTTTATTTTTTGTCTTCTTTTACTTCTTCATATTCTGCATCCATAACTTTTTCTGAAGAAGCAGATTCTTGAGAGTTTTCTTGCTCAGAAGAATTTTCAGATCCAGCAGCAGCTCCATTTGATGCTTGAGAAGCTTTGTAAATTGCCTCACCTAATTTCATTGAAGCTTGGATTAATGAATCAGTTGCTGCTTTTAATTCAGCAGCAGAAGCATCCGACTTAGCTGACAAATCTTTTACTTTTTGCACTTCAGCTTCAATTGCCAATTTAGTTTCAGAATCAACTTTATCGCCATGTTCTTTCAATGATTTTTCAGTTTCATAAACTGCTGAATCAGCATGGTTTTTGGCTTCAACCAATTCTTTCTTAGCTTTGTCAGCCGCAGCATTTTCTTCTGCATCTTTTACCATTTTTTGAATTTCTGCATCCGACAAACCACCAGAAGACTGAATTCTAATTTGTTGCTCTTTGTTGGTTGCCTTGTCTTTTGCCGAAACTTTTACCACGCCGTTAGAATCGATGTCGAAAATAACTTCGATTTGTGGCAAGCCACGTGGAGCTGGAGCAATTCCTTCAAGATTAAATTCTCCAAGCAATTTATTGTGAATAGCAATATCGCGCTCGCCTTGGAAAACTTTAATTGTCACTGCAGTTTGATTATCAGCAGCAGTTGAAAATACTTGGCTTTTGTTAGTTGGAATCGTGGTATTGCGATCAATCAAACGCGTAAATACACCGCCAGCAGTTTCAATTCCAAGTGAAAGTGGAGTAACGTCTAAAAGCACAACATCTTTTACATCGCCTTGAAGAACCGCACCTTGAATTGCCGCACCAATTGCCACAACTTCATCAGGATTTACACCTTTATTTGGCTCTTTACCAAAGAGTTTTTTTACCGCTTCAATAACTTTTGGCATACGAGTCATACCACCAACCAAGATCACTTCATCAATTTTAGAAGCATCTAAACCAGCGTCTTGTAAAGCATTTTCACAAGGTTTGATGGTACGCTGAACTAAATCATCAACTAGCTGTTCTAGTTTTGAACGAGTTAATTTAACGTTTAAGTGCTTAGGTCCAGTTGCATCCGCTGTAATGTAAGGCAGATTAATCTCGGTTTCTGAAAGGCTTGAAAGTTCAATTTTAGCTTTTTCTGCAGCTTCTTTTAAACGTTGTAAAGCCATTCTTTTCGCTATCACTCGTTCTTCTTCTTCACGCTTCTTGGCTTCAAGCTTTTCTTCCTCTTCTTTTTTCTTTTGAGCTTTTTCCTCTTTTTTACGCTGTTTTTCCTCTTCTTCTTTCCGTTTTTGCTCTTTTTTAAATTCTTCGGTTAAGAATTTTAAAATGCGCATATCAAAATCTTCACCACCCAAGAAAGTGTCACCATTGGTTGATTTTACTTCAAAAACACCATCGCCGATTTCAAGAATTGAAACGTCGAATGTACCGCCGCCCAAATCGTAAACTGCGATTGTTTTATTGCCTTTTTTGTCAAAACCATAAGCAAGTGCGGCTGCTGTTGGCTCGTTGATAATACGCAAAACTTCAAGACCAGCGATTTTTCCAGCGTCTTTTGTTGCTTGGCGTTGAGAATCATTAAAATAAGCAGGAACTGTAATTACAGCTTTATCAATTTTTTCACCCAAATAGCTTTCTGCGGTTTCTTTCATTTTCATCAAAATAAATGCAGAAATTTGGCTTGGAGAAAATTTTTCACCCTTAACTTCAACCCAAGCATCGCCATTGGCTGAAGAAGTAATTTTGAATGGAACAAGCTCTTGATCTTTTTTAGTTGTTGGGTCGTCAAATCTACGACCAATTAATCTTTTAATCCCAAAAATTGTATTTTCTGGATTAGTAACTGCCTGTCTTTTGGCTGACGCACCAACTGCTTTTTCACCGCTTGCCAAAAAGCCAATGATTGAAGGAGTTGTGCGCACACCTTCAGAATTTTCGATTACTTTAATATTTCCACCTTCCATGATTGCCACGCAAGAATTGGTGGTTCCAAGGTCAATGCCGATTACTTTATTGCTCATGTTTTTGATTTGTTGAAGTTTGAAAAGAAGTTTGGAAACACCAAACAGAAATTAACTGCTCGCTGATTTAGGAAGGGGTTTTTCAATTACAAGGTTTGCAAGAAATTAAAATGTTCTTTAACGTCGTGAACCCTCAGAAAATCTATGTTTTTCTCAATTAAATATTTTGAAATCACCAACGTTTTAGAAGCACGATCGCCGTCAATTTTTATTGCATCTAAAAAACTTTTTTTTGAATGACCAACATAAAGCGGCAAACCAAATTTTTTAAATTCTTGGATATTTTTTAAGACTCTAATTGATTGTAGCGCGTCTTTACCAAAGCCAATTCCTACATCGAAAATTAGTTGCGATTTTTTGACATTTTTTTTCTCAAGATGCGCAATTTTTTTTTCGCCCCAATTTAACATTTCACCAATCAAATTAATGTTACGATTTATCACAGAGCCTTCAACTGCAGGGATTTTTTCGTGATGCATTAAAATTGTTTCAACATTTTTTGCGGCAATAAAATCAACAATTCTTTCATCGTCTAAACCTTTAACATCATTAATAATATCAACGCCCATTTCATGTGCCTTTACTAGGTTTTCAAAGTGATAAGAATCGATGCTGGTTTTTATTTTTTTTGGCGATTTTTTTACTGCTAAAACCACTGCTGACAAAATTTTCTCTAACCTTTGCCATTCTTCTTGTGACGTAATTGGTGTTGCCTGTGGACGAGTTGACTCAGCTCCAATATCAATTATTTCTGCACCATCAACAATCATTTTTTGAGTTTGAATAATTGCATTTTCTAAAGAATTAAATTTTCCACCATCAGAAAATGAATCGGGCGTAAGATTTAGAATTCCAACAATTTTGGTCATTTAATTTAAAGTAAGTTTTTAAATTTCTCTGAATTGTTCCTTGCGGCAATGAAGATGGGGGAAAGTTCAAATTTAAACTTTTGCATTTCCCTGAATTGTTCCTTGCCGAAAACGCACGTTTGGGTGCGACAACGAAGATGGGGGAAAGTTCAAATTTAAACTTTGCATTTCCCTGAATTGTTCCTTGCCGAAAACGCACGTTTGGGTGCGACAACGAAGATGGGGGAAAGTTCAAATTTAAACTTTGCATTTCCCTGAATTGTTCCTTGCCGAAAACGCACGTTTGGGTGCGTTTTCTCACCATTTTCTTTCGAATTTTTTGCGGAGGATCACAGCAATTAAATTGAAAATAATCAAAAACCCTAAAAGCACTAAAATAGCTGCCGCTGTTTTTTCAGCAAAACCCATTTCTGGAGAATCTGACCACAAATAAATTTGCACTGGCAAAACTGTTGTTGGATCAGAAAAATTTTGTGGAATATCTGCAATAAAAGCCACCATGCCAATCATCAAAAGCGGCGCGGTTTCACCAAGTGCGCGCGACACAGCAAGAATTGTTCCCGTCATAATCCCCGGAATTGAAAGTGGAAAAAGATGATGCAAAGTAATTTGCATTTTTGATGCACCAAGTGCTGCCGCACCATCACGAATTGAACTTGGAATTGTGCGAATTGTGTTGCGCGTAGCAATAATAATTACTGGCAAAACTAACATGAACAGCGTTGCTCCGCCAACTAAACTTGATGAGCGTGGTAAATTCATTATTTGTAGATACACAGTTAATCCAAGCAATCCGTAGATAATTGAAGGAATTGCCGCCAAGTTATTAATGCTAATTTCAATGATGTCGGTAACACGATTTTTTGGTGCAAATTCTTCTAAATAAAAAGCGCACATTACACCAATTGGAAAGGCAAAACTTAAGAATATTAACATAACCAAAATTGAACCAGCCAAACCAGCACCAATTCCAGCAATTTCTGGCTCGCGAGAATCGGCAAATTGAAAAAATTTCCAATTAAAAACTGTGCGTAATTGTTTTTGCGACTGCAAATTTTCTAACCAAGAAACTTGTTTTTCATTAAGCGAAGAGTTGTCTTTATATTTAAAAAACATGTCTGCTTTTGACGAAGCACTGAGCCAAATAAGAGATTTTTCTCCCAATAATTCTGGTTTTTTTTCAACCTGTTTTTTCAAATCCAAGTTGGCAACTTTGCTAATAATTTGGTAAAGAGAGTTAATTTCGGCAACCTCAACAACCTCTGGAAACTGCGCCTTTAAAGCTGATTTAACTGCTTGACGAAAATCAACTTCTTGCAAATTTTTTTCCGCGCTTAAATCAACTTCTAAAGCAATTTCTGTGCGCAAAAACGCACCACTACTTTTGTTTAAAATCATTCCAAAAAGCATCACTAAAAAAAACAAAGCAAAGGCAATTGAAGACTTTCCTAATAACCTAAACCTAGTTTCAGCAGAATGTCTTTGTTTTAAATTTTTAATTTTTGTTTTTTGCATTTTTTAAAAAAAAATTTACCCATATTTCTTCTTGTAATTTTTAATCACTACCAAAGCCACAACGTTGAAAATAAAGGTGAAAACGAAGAGGGTTAAAGCTAGGGCAAAAGCTGCCAAAGTTTTTGGGCTATTAAATTCTTGGTCGCCAACAAGCAAAGTAACAATTTGCGCTGTTGCAGTTGTTACAGAATCTAAAGGATTAAAAGACAGTTTTGCTACCAAACCCGCCGCCATTACAACAATCATGGTTTCACCAATCGCGCGTGATACAGCCAAAATTATTGCACCAATAATTGAAGGCATTGCCGAAGGTAAAACCACTTTTTTTATTGTTTCAGATTTAGTGCTACCAAGTGCTAAAGCACCGTCTTTTAACGCTTGCGGCACGCTGTTTAAAGCATCATCGGTTAAAGATAAAATAAATGGAATAATCATCACGCCCATTACAAAGCCAGCTGCTAAAGCACTTTCTGAGGCAATTTCAAAACCCATTGATGAAAAAATAGTTTTGAAAAACGGTGCGATTGTAATCACCGCAAAATAGCCGTAAACAACGGTTGGAACTCCAGCTAAAATTTCTAAAATTGGCTTTAAATAATCGCGGGTTTTTGCTTTCGCATAAAGGCATAAATAAATTGCCGCCATTATTCCAATTGGTACTGCAACTGACATGGCGATTAAAGTAATCAACAAAGTTCCCAAAAAAACTGGAACAATTCCAAAAGCACTTTGACCAACTTCTTGTTCTGCCGTTGTTGCAGTTTGCGGATTCCAAACTGTGCCGAACAAAAATTCAAAAGGAGAAATAATGTTAAAAAAACGCAATGCTTCAAATAAAATTGAAGCCGTAATTGCAATAGTAATTAAAATTCCAATTCCTGCGGTGATTGACAAAACAAAAGTTCCCGCTTTTTCAATATGTTTTTTGGAATTAAAATTTTTAAGATAAAGAAAGCGTGCAAAGAAAAAACTCCCCAAAGACAAAACAGCTATTAATAAACCTTTAGAAAAAGAAGAAAAAGAAGAAGAAATAATTACAATTAAACAAATCAAAGACCACAAAACAAAACAATAAACGTAATGGATTGGCAAAGATGTTAAACGTAATTTTTTGTTACTTTTAATTTGCGCCTCGCGATACAAAGAACTAATATTCTTTTGCAAAAAAAGTGACAAAACCGCAATTAGAACTAAGCAGAAAATTATAAAATTCATGAATCAAATTATGAAAAAAATTAGACTCTTCGTCGAAGAAAATAAAATAGAAATTGGTTCAAAAATAAAAATCGCCGACAGCGATTTTGAATATTTAACAAAAGTAATGCGCCAAAAAATTGGCGGAGAAATTTTTTTATTTAACGGCTTAGATGGCGAATTTAAGGCTAGTATCACTCAAATTGAAAGAAAATTTTTAGTTGCCGAAATTTTACAAAAAACTTCTGATCTTAAAAAAATCGCCAACATCACTCTAGCTTTTGCGCCAGTAAAAAATGTGCGCATTGATTTTGTAGCCGCAAAAGCAACGGAACTTGGAATTGCAAGATTTCAACCAATTTTAACTCAACATACAATTGTTGATAAAATTAATATTGAACGCTTCAAAGCCAATATCAAAGAAGCTTGCGAACAATGCGAAAGAAACGATTTTCCTCAAGTTTTAGAAATCAAAAAATTAGATAAATTTTTAACTGAAAATCAAAACTCTCAAAAAATTTTTATACTTTGTGATGAATCAGGGCAGGCAAAAAAAGCCAGCGAGGTTTTAAGCAAAATTCAAAAATCAAACTTAGAAATTGTGATTTTAGTTGGGCCAGAAGGTGGATTTTCTGCAAATGAATTTGCCAAAATGCGTTCTTTAAAAAATCTTTTTGCAATTTCTTTGGGCCCAAGAATTTTGCGTGCCGACACAGCAATTGTTTCAGCAATAACTTTAGTTCAAGAATTTTTAGGAGATTTTTAGATGAAAAAATTAGTATTTACACTTTGCCTATTTTTAACATTTTTTTCTGCTAACGCCGAAGAAAAAAATATTTATCCAAAACTTGCTGGCAAAGCTTTAGATGGAAAGAATTTTGATTTAGCAGATTTTCGTAACAAAGTTATTATCGTAAATTTTTGGGCAAGTTGGTGCATTGATTGTCGCAAAGAATTGCCAATTTTGGATGAAATTTATGAAGAATATAAAACACGCGGCATTGAAATTATTGGCGTTAGCACTGATCACAAAAGAAGTCGCTCAAAAGTTTTTGAAATTGCAGCAAAAATTAAATATCCCAATTTGCTTTCGGATGATTTGAAAGAAAATTCTTTTCCAGAAATTGAATTTTTGCCAACCGCTTACTTGCTGGATAAAAATGGAAAATTAATTGGTGAAATTGGTAACGATGCCAACTTAGCCAAAAAACAAATTTTTGAAGATGCTTTAAATGCAGCCTTAAAAGGAAATTAATTTGCCGAGATTGCCTGAACTGCCACCAAAGTTCTTGAATCCGATTTAATATTTTTAGTGCTTTGAACTATGATTTCTTTTAGTCTTTCGTCAATATCTACAAGGTTTTCTAAAATTTGTTTCGGATCATAAATTTCTTCATTTACAACAGAAAAACCGGCCTTTTCAACTTTCTCTAAATTAATAACTTCAAAATCCATTTTGCTAATATCTGCCAATAAATCTGCTGTTTCTAAATGCTTTGTAACCATATCTATTCCGCCTTGTGGAAAATTTGCACCTTGTTTTGTTAAATAGAGAGTTTCGATATTTTTTCTAATTTCTAACAATTGTTTGGTTTTGTTGTAAGCCTCTCTATTTCTTTTGCGACAAAGTGTTATCTGCTCTTTTATTTGATGATGCAAATTTAATCTTTGTTTTATTTCTAAACGCTTGGCAGCAATTTTATTCTTCACCTCTTTGTGTAAACTTATGTCAGCTTCCAGCTCTTCTTTTTCATAAAAACTAAAATTTTTTATTGGTTTTAAAAAACTTTTAGAAATCTGCTCCGCTTCAGAAATTTCATCTTTTTGCTTAACGCTTGACCATTTTTCAACTCGACTAAGATTTCTAATATCGCTTACCAAAAACCAAGCTTCACTTTTGGTAGTAATTACATCTTTTCTAAAAAGCAGATATTGAGTGAATGATTTTTTTTCAGTTTCCGATAAATCTTGTGAATAAACTGCCTGAGACATCAAAACCAAAAATAAAAAGCTACGAAATATTAGTGAGGTCATTTTTTTGTTAAAAATTTTAGTTTTATTTTTTCAAAATAACTTTAAGCAGAATTTTTATTTTCCTAACAAATTAAAATCCATTTTATGCTAGAATCTTACCCTTTAGTCACCACCGTTGTCATAAGTATTGTTTTAGCTTTTTTATTTGGCTTGATAGCAAATCGCTTAAAACTACCCACGATTTTAGGATATTTAATTGCTGGCATAATAATTGGACCAAATACGCCGGGCTTTGTTGCAAATATTAATATAGCTGAACAACTTGCTGAAATTGGCGTTATTTTATTGATGTTTGGTGTTGGGTTGCACTTTTCTATTAAAGATCTTCAATCAGTTAAAAAAATTGCTATTCCGGGTGCCATAGTTCAAATGCTGGTCACCTGCTTTTTATGCTTAGTTGTTGCTATGTCTCTAAATCATGGCTTTATCGAAAGTTTAGTTTTTGGTGTTACGCTTTCTGTTGCCAGCACCGTTGTTTTGCTCCGAACTTTAGAGCAATATAAATTAACCGATAGTCACATTGGTAAAGTTGCAATTGGCTGGTTGATTATTGAAGACATTGCAATGGTCGTAATATTGGTTTTATTACCAGTAATATATAGCATGATGGCAGATAAAGCCTCCTTAGATTTTTACAAAATCTTTAAATTGATTATCCTAGTGGTTTTCAAGGTTATAGCTTTCTTGATGTTGATGGTAATATTTGGTAAAAAGCTATTGCCACGCTTGCTTGTAACAATCTCTAAAACCGAATCTCATGAGTTAATGGTTTTGGGAACAATTGCTATTTCTTCAGGATTTGCATTTTTGGCCTACACAGTTTTTGGCACTTCTTTTGCTCTTGGAGCCTTCATGGCTGGGTTTGTTTTAAATGAAAGTAGCATTGGCCGAAAATATGCTGACAAATCTTTAGCCTTACGTGACTTATTCGCAGTCTTATTTTTTGTTGCTACAGGAATGTTGTTTAATCCAAAAATCTTATTGCAAGAACCAGTACTAATTCTTGTCGCTTTTTTATTAGTAACTCTTGGAAAGTTGTTAATTACTTATTTCATCATGAAACTCTTTCGCCAAGAACAACGCAATTCCTTGTTGTTAGCAGCAAGCTTAGCACAAATTGGAGAATTCTCCTTCATCTTAGCAGCTCTTTCTTTAAAATTAGGAATTTTCTCAACAATTATTTACGACATGGTAATCGCCAGTGCCATCATCTCAATTGCCCTAAATCCATTTTTGTTTAAAATGGCAAAACTTATGCGCACTAAAAAGTCTTAGGTTTTTATCTTCATTTATGTCGTCCATATTCACCAAAAATTTAGCTTTTAAAAGCGGTTATTCATACAAGCCCTTTGCTAACCAGATCTTTTTTTTAGGTTAGAGTTGCTTTTTAAGAAAAGTTCAAAAAATGCAGTGCGTTCTCATTCGGGTGATATTTTTTGCGAACTTTTAAAAATTTTACTTCTGTTGAAGCAGATCGTTTGTTATCCAATTGGTAAAATCTCTTATCTTCACCATGTGGGATTGTTGTTTCTGGCTAATTAAATAATAGCTATAACCGCTTTTAAATTCTTCATTTATAACCTGTTTTAGCTGACCATTTTGCAACTCATTTATCACTAAAAATTTTGGCACCAAAGCAATTCCTAACCCATTTTTTGCGGCATTAATTAACATAAAAAAATGCTGATATCCATCACTAAAATCGATTTCGGGTTTTTGGATTTTATGATGTTTGAAAAAATCTTGCCAAAGATTGGTGCGATTGTTGTGTAGTAGCAAATCATGGTTCAATAACTCTTTTACATTTTGCAAGGGTGATTCGATGAATTTTGGTGAAGCAATACAGATCAACTCTTCTTTGATCAAAAGTTTAACCACAAAATTTTTCCAAGAATTTTTTTTAGCAATACGAATTGAAAAATCGATGTTGTCACGCTTGTCAAAATCAAGATGGCTGTCACCAATAAAAATATTAATTTTGTATTCTGGATTTTGGGCTTTGAACTCTTTGATTTTGGAGATTAACCATTGATTGCTGAGTGAAGGCAACACACTGATATTGATCACTTCTTTTTCACTTTTATTTGCCAATTTAGCACTTGATTTCTCGATAATCTGCAATGCCGCATCAATCGATTTCAAATATTGCTTTGCAGGTTTTGTTAGCAGCAAACTCTGATGTTTTCTCTCAAATAAATTAATTCCTAAATAATCTTCTAAAACGGCAATTTGTCTGCTAACAGCACCTTGAGTAACATTAAGTTCAACCGCAGCTTTGGTAAAACTTTGATGCTTTGCTGCAGCTGAAAATGCTTTAATTGAGTTTAGCGGAGGAAGTTTTTTTGTCATAAATACGCATGAGTTTTTCTCATTTGTAGATTAGTTTTATTAGTTTGTCAAAATTTTAGACTGTTGTGCAATAAGCAAAAATAAAAACCAATTTAGAGGTGAGTTTCTTATGAAGAAAAATCAAAAAATTATCTTCGCATTTTTTATGTCTTTAACCATGACTCTGATTATTTCTGGAGTTTTGTCTCTTATCAATATTGGCCTCAAAATAGATTTTTTTTCAAGTTGGTTAAAATCTTTTTCAATTGTTTTTCCAATCGCTTTTCCTTCCGCAATTTTCGTAGCACCTTTAGCAAGAAAACTCACCGAAAAAATTTGTAAATAATTATGAAAAATTATCGCCTTTACCAAATTGATTCCTTTACCAAAGAAAAGTTCAGCGGTAATCCAGCATCAGTTGTAACTAATGCCGACGGCTTAACTGAAAAACAAATGCAACAGATTGCCCGCGAGCTAAATAACTCAGAAACAGCATTTGTTTTTTCAGCAACAAATTCTGACCATGATGTTTGGGTAAGATTTTTTACTCCCACTTGTGAAGTGCCAATTTGCGGACATGCAACAATTGCAGCACACTACGCCAGAGCGATTGAACTTAATCTTGATAGTTGCAAATTAGTGCAAAAAACTGGTGCCGGTAATTTA
This sequence comes from uncultured Rhizobium sp., assembly GCA_964461905.1. Lineage (GTDB taxonomy): Bacteria > Pseudomonadota > Alphaproteobacteria > Rickettsiales > UBA1997 > UBA2645. Next base: position 22,047 of record CAYWVI010000002.1, read on the forward strand.
GCTGTTGAGTTGGTCAAAGAAGGTGATGATTACCAAATTATTATGACGCAGGGAAATTACACTTCGCAGCCAATTGATAAATTTTTTCAACTCAAAATTCTGCAAGCTCTGGGAATTTTAGAAGATGATTATGACCAAAAATGCCCAATTGAAATTGCTTCAACCGGACATTCAAAAGTGATGATTGCAATTAAATCGAAAAAACTTTTAAACAATCTAAAGCCAGATTTGCCAGCTCTTAGCGAGTTAAGTAAAAAAATTGGCTGCAATGGTTATTATGTTTTTACCTTTGATTCCAAAGATCCGACCATTCTGGTTTGTGGTAGAATGTTTGCTCCTGCAATTGGCATAAATGAAGATCCTGTAACTGGAAATGCAAACGGTCCGCTTGGTGCTTATTTAATCGATCATTCGCTTGTAAAGCATGATGGACAATATTTTTCTTTTAAAGCTGAGCAAGGAGAGGCAATAGATCGCAAAGGTGTTGTAGAAGTGATGGTTGATATCGAAAATAACAAGCCACAAAAAGTAAGAATAAAAGGAGACGCGGTGATTGTTTTTAGGTCAGAAATTCACTTATAATTTGCTGAGATTTTTAGTGATTTTTTGAGTTAGAAATTAACAAAAAAACCGCGGTAAACATGACGCGCGCTTGTGGGGAAGATGTGCACCTTGGAGAAAAAAGTTTGCAGTGAGAAATGGCGGTTCATAACCCCCAACTTGCTAAATTTTCTCCAATAGGTCGTCGAATCACTATTTGAGAGGTGTCACCATGTACACCGAAAATTTTGCAGTTGTATAAATGCTTGTTCACATCCTCCCTTTTGCTAACTATTTTTTTGTACGTCGGAATAATCATACTTTTTTCTAATCATTAGTAAAATTTCTTCCCAAGCTAGCATATTAATTTTTGCCTCTTCGTATAAAAATTTACGCCTCAAAGCTGAGGTTGTTTCATATTCAGCATCATCGTCTTGATCATCTTCATATCTTTTGCCGATTATTATTCCGCCGATCTTTACGCAACATCCCGAGTAAGATAAATCATTCATTTGTTGTTTAAAAAGATCTCCACAACTAGTTAAATAGTGCACATATTCTATCATTTGCGTTTCTGCCTCAATTAAATCATAGCTAGGAAGGTATCTTGATGAGTTTTTAGGCTTAATAAAGATTGGTAATTTAGGAGATTTGCATTCGTAAACTACTACATACTTTTGAGATGCTGATAGGTTTGTTCCTGTTATCGGTTTTAGTGAATTCTTAAAATTATCGGATTTTTTTGAACCACACAAAATAATGTCAGCTCTTTTACCATCTAAACTAGTTGTGACCTCAAATAAGACAGCATTTAGTTCTAAATTATGAAGATCCGCCAAAACTTCTGCAAAATCGAGAAACTGATCGCGACAATTATTCTCGTTACCAGTGTCCACTAATTTTTTAAGTTCTAGAAATTTTTCTTTAGATGGTCGTAGATCTTTTAATATTTTTTTACTCATCACTCTGCACCTATATATTTTGGTTGCAGATCAGGATTTAGCTGAATGAGGTTTCCGCTATTTAAATCTTTGAATAAAAAGCTGTTACCATCAAAGTATATATAACGAGAAAGATTTTTTTGAGAGAAATAATTGTTAAGTTGCTTTATTTGATCAGCGGTCAAAATCTGCTGGTATGCCATGGTCTCATATAGAAAAAAACGACCAAAGCTTTTATGTTCAAAATTTGCACCAATTTTGTAAAGTGAGTGGAAATAGTTACTACTGGGTTCTACATTAGTTAGTTTTTCCGCTACTTTATTATCCCCTAACCATATCTCTAGCTTCACAGTTCTTTCATAAGAACACAGGAAGTAGATCGGTATATTTTTATCATTCGGAACCTCTATCGATATAAAATCAACAAGCTCATTGTTGTTAATAAGTCCAAGATCATCTGCTTTTGGTATTCCAAAAAATACCGAACCATTTTTAACGAATGCCGACAATAAAAGGCCATCTTCTCCATAAGAAAAAATATACTCTTCGTCTTTATAAGATGATTGTATGTTTAAGTGAAAAACTAATGTAATTTCTTTTACTTTTTCCATTCTAAATTTTTTTCTAATGTTTTTATTATCTAACTTATTTTTCCCTCACAAACTCTCTTTGTAATTTCCAACAGCTTCTTTACATCCTTTTCCAAGATCTCTAAAGCTTCTTTGGAAATTATATATTTTGGATCATACCTACCACCGATGTAAGCATATTCTAAAAGTTTAAAGCGTTCTTTTTCTTCTTCAGTTTCTCGTATAAACAAGCTTCGTAATTCAGGAAAATATTCTTCGCACTCCTTGCCAAGAATTGCTAAAAAATGCTCGTTAGGATTATAAAGAGTAAAAACTAAAAGGATCGTTTTGTAGGCTGCTTCTGCTGATTGGTGAAGATTAAAGGCTGCGATTGATAGATATTTAGGATTCTCTAAGTGTTTGTTTTTGTTAATTTCGTAGTTTTCAAAGAATGCTTTTGCATCAAAGAACCAATGTTCAAAATATTCTTTTTGAAATTTTTTAATTTCTTCATCACTTAAATTTCTACGATCAGCGAAGCTAAAATTGCCAGCATCAAAAATAGTAATCCCTTCTTCAGTAATGTCAGAGTAAAAATATTGGCCAACTGAAAGCTTATTGTTTAGCTCCTCAATATCATGCGTTAAAATTCTTGGATCAGCGCTCAGTTTTAAGTTTCGACATTTTTCACCAATATCATGCCAAAGATTTGTATCAAGTGCGGTGATGGCATCGCGGGTTACAACCAAAACATCATAGTCAGAAACATGACCAGATTTTCTGTCTTCAGCTAAATCTTTCTTTTCTTTGTAATCTCCGCGAGCGTAAGAACCAAATAGGATAATCTTTTCAACATCTTTGCAGTTATCACGAATTGTGGCGATGATTTTTGTTATCTCATCTTGTTTAAGTTGAGGCAGGTGTTTTAAGGATTTTTTCATTCATCTTTTTTGTAATTAATAATCTGAAAAAAATTATCAGAAACGATCAAAAAAACAACTTTTCATAACAAAGAAACAAATTTTGGTTGAGTTATCGGCAAAAAAAGAAGCAGATTCAGCGATTAAAATTTTTAGATCTCCAAATCTCCATTTCACGTTCACCGAATTTTGATCACCAATATCAAGCATCTTCAGAGATCACTTACAAAAACTATCTCTTATTTTCTCCATTTTCTTACCACAAACAGCAAATTTCTGAAAATTAAAAGCGGTAAAAAAGTTAGTAAAAGGGGGTGTTTCCTGCTGCGAATAGTGCGAATTTTATTTTTGCTTCAATTTTTTTTCGGTGCACATCGTGCTAGAGCGGTGCGGATGATCCATACCGAGAGTTCGAATCTCAGATGGTGATATTTTGAAAAGCGGTCTGAAGCCTTTCTGAGGTAAGACTAAGGCAGTTTGGCGGAAGGAGAGAGATTCGAACTCTCGTATAGTTTTACCCATAACACGCTTTCCAAGCGTGCGCCTTAAGCCACTCGGCCATCCTTCCAAATAAGCTCTTTTTTTTCTCCTTAAACTCCAAACCAAAACTCCTAAAATCCTATCTTGCAAATTTCTGGATCCCCGCCTGCGCGGGGATGACGTTGTAAGTGTGATGTTTAAGCGGTCATCCCCGCGCAGGCGGGGATCCAGAAGATTGCACAAAACAGAGATGCTATGCACCAAAACACAAACTAAGCCTTAACCTCTTTCTCCAATTTTCTTGTAATAACCCATTGTTGCAAAATTGATAAGCTATTGCTCCAAGTCCAGTAAATTAATAGCCCTGCGGGGAAAGCAGCTAGAACAAAAGTTAAAACATAAGGCATCCATTTCATAACTTTTGCTTGAACTGGGTCGCCGCTTGCTGGGCTTAATTTTTGCTGAATAACCATGGTTGCACCCATTAAAATTGGCCATAGGCCTATTGTGAATGTTGAGCTAACTTCAAATGGCAACAATCCAAACAAGTTGAAAATTGAAGTTGGATCTGGCGCAGAAAGATCGTGAATCCAGCCATAAAACGGCGCTTGGCGCATGTCCAAAGTGACAAACAAAACTTTGTAAAGAGAAAAGAAAATTGGAATTTGAATTAAAATTGGCAAACAGCCTGATGCTGGATTAATTTTTTCTTTTTTATAAAGCTCCATCATCTCACGATTCATGGCGATTTTATCGTCTTTTAAACGCTCACGCAAAGCCATTATTTTTGGCTGCAATTGCTTCATTTTGCCAATTGCGGCGTAAGATTTATTCGCCATTGGGAACAATGCTAGCTTCACTAAAACCGTCATTGCTAAAATTGCTAAACCAAAATTTCCTAAAAAGTTCGATAGATATTCAATAACAAAAAAGAACGGTTTGGTTAAAAAATAAAACCAACCAAAATCAACAGCTCGATCAAAAAGTTTGGCATCATATTCTTTCGCATATTGATCAAGAAGCCTTACTTTTTTTGCTCCTGCAAAAAGATGATGATCAAAATTTAAAGATTCTCCTGCAGCAATTCGATATTCTTGACCAATAAATTCAGAGTTAAAAAAGCTATTTTGATTAGAAAAATCGTGTTTGAAATTTGCTTTAAATTTCAAACTTTTATCCGGAAGAATTGAAGATAACCAATATTTATCAGTAATTCCAAGCCATCCGCCAGTTTCTGAAGAATATTCAAAACGACGTTCTTCAATCAAATTTTTGTAGGTTTCTTCTTGCAAAACATTGTTGAAAACGCCAATTGCACCTTCATGCAAAATAAAATTTGGCTTTTGAACGCCATTTAACACACGATTAACACGCCCGTAACTTGCAACTGAAATTTCTTTACCAGAGCTATTTTTTACCAATTGAGTTACGCTAAACATGTAATTTTCATCAAGTGCGATCTTAATTAAAAACTCAATATTTTGAGGATTTTTCCAAGAAAGAGTAACGGGATTTTCTGGAGTTAGCTCTTTGCCATCGCTTTTCCACAAAGTTTCTGGATTTGGCAAAGCAAGATCACGAGATGAACTTACCCAACCAAAATCAGCAAAATATCTTTCTTTGCTTTCTGAAGGAGCAAATAAAACAACCTCATCTTTTTTATCACTTTTCACAAAATATTTTGCCAAAGTTAGATCATCAAAACGCGCACCTTTTAAAGAAATAGAACCATGCAAACTGTCGCTTTTGATTTTCACACGATTTTCTTGGCTTTGACTCAAAATGCTTTTGCGATCTTTTAAAGTTAGAATTGCTTCAGATCCTTTTTCTGCTGCCGAAGCAAGTATAGAAGAATCTTGTGATAATTGTTCCTCTATTAATTTTTCTTTGTTTTGTTCGGCGATTAATTTTTTTTGCGTTTCAATTTTTTCCATTCTTGGGGCTTCATAAAGCCATGTCCAAGATAATAAAATCATAGCAGAAAGTATGGTGGCTATTAAGATATTTTTGTTATTTTGCATGTGATTTAAGCGATGAAGAATTTAGTTTCTAGGTCGTGATGAAGGTCGTTCATCCAAGATTTATTTTTGGTTTTGTAAGTTTTTAGTTTTGCTGATTTTTTATGAACTAAAATAATATTCTTAATAGTTGATTTGCTATTTTTAGAAGAATCTTTAAGCAAACAAAAATCTGATTTTTTCATTCCAAATTTTTTTAGCTCTTGTTCAAAAGATTTTAGTTCACTTTCACAAATCATTTCTAATTTTTTGATCTTTCCATCAATTGCCCATGCAGGCGCAATTCCTTTTTCTTCTAAATCTCGCACTAACTCTCGGATAAGAATTTTATTACTTTCTTTAATGCCTTCTGCGGTTTTTTTCAGAATCTCTTCATTACGCATAGATTTTTTTCCAAAGATTTTGGTTAATAACCGTTAGTTTAGTTTTGTTTTTTTTAGCAATCTCAATTAGTTCTAAGCCGCTTGCCTCATAGATAGAGGCTGTATCTACAACTTGCAGATAATCTTTTAAATTTTTCAGACCGCTTTCAAACCTTCTGCTAATAACATTTTCTTCAATGTTATGCCCGCCTTTGCTAACTCTATTTTTAACCCTTATTTTTGCAAGCTCGCTGCTTTGCAATACTAAAAATATTAAATTTACTTTGTAACCTTGCGCTTTTGCTTTTGCAATTAAACTTAAGTAACTCCTAGCTGAAAGCGTTGTTTCAAAAGCAAAATTTATTTTTTCTTTAAGCAAAAAATCCATTCTTTTTAACATTAAACGACCCGCCTGAATTGCAGATTTTTCAGGACTTTCTGGCGAAAGAATTTTAGCAATCTCATCAGCATTTACAAATTCATTACTGCTAAGAAAACTTGGCAAAAGCATAATTCGTGCAAGCGAGCTTTTTCCAGCTCCGTTTGGACCTGCAATAATATGAATTTGCCTTTTATTAGATGCCATTTTTGCGCTTTGTTTTAACCAAACACTCTTTCAAGGCCTCTTCAATTTTTTCAATCGGCTTGATTGTTAGATTGTCCAAAACTTCTTTTGGCATGTCTTGCAAATCTTTTTTATTTGCCATTGGAATTAGCACCGTTTTTATTCCGCCGCGCAAAGCCGCCAAAAGTTTTTCTTTTAATCCGCCAATTTCCAAAACACGCCCTGTTAGCGTTACTTCGCCTGTCATGGCGATGTCTTTTTTGATTGGAATATTGGTTAAAGTTGAAACTAGCGCAACGCACAAAGCAACGCGGGCGGAAGGTCCATCTTTTGGAGTTGCGCCTTCTGGAACGTGAATGTGAAAATCAAATTTGTTGAATTTTTTAGCGTCAATTTTCAGATCTTTAGAAATTGCTCTAGCGTGACTTAAGGCAATATGCGCCGACTCTTTCATCACATCGCCCAAAGTTCCTGTTGCTTGAATTTTTCCAACGCCTTCAAATTTTAGCACTTCAATATCAAGCAAATCTCCACCATATTCGGTGTAAGCTAAACCAGTTACAACACCAACTAAATCTTGAGTTCTTGCCATGCCAAAATGACGTTTTTCAACGCCTGCATATTTGCTGAGATTTTTGTTGGTAATGTGCAAAGACGTAGCTTTTTTAGTGACAATTTCTTTTGCTGCTTTGCGCGCCAAATTAGAAATCTCGCGATTCAAATTTCGCACTCCTGCCTCAAAAGTGTAACGACGAATCAAGGTTAAAATTGCATCATCGCTAACGCTAAATTCGCTCTTGGTTAAGCCATTTTCTTTGCGTTGCTTGTCGAGCAAATGCTCTTTGGCAATGTGCAGTTTTTCATTTTCGGTGTAGCCCGAAAGTTTGATAATTTCCATTCTGTCGCGAAGCGGCACCGGAATTGTGCTTAAGCTATTTGCCGTTGCCACAAACATCACTTTTGACAAGTCGTAATCAACTTCTAAATAATGATCAGAAAAAGCTGAATTTTGCTCAGGATCTAAAACTTCAAGAAGTGCCGCCGCTGGATCGCCACGAAAATCATGCGCCATTTTATCAACCTCATCAAGCAACATTAGCGGATTGCTACTTTGCACTTTACGCATTGATTGAATAATTCTTCCCGGCATTGAGCCAATGTAGGTTCTGCGATGTCCACGAATTTCAGATTCATCGCGAACTCCGCCCAAAGCAACTTTAACATATTTTCTGCCCACGCTTTCAGCTATTGATTTGGCAAGCGAAGTTTTGCCAACACCTGGTGCGCCAACCAAACATAAAATTGGACCTTTTGCATCTTTGGTTTTCATTTGCACGGCAATAAACTCAATGATGCGCTCTTTAACTTTTTCTAAACCGTAATGATGTTTGTCTAAAATTTTTATTGATTTGGCGATATTATTTGAGGCTTTGGTTTCAGAACTCCAAGGCAAAGAGCAAATCCAATCTAAATAATTGCGCACAACTCCAGATTCTGAAGAATAAGGATTCATTTTTTCTAATTTTGCTAATTCACTTTCGCATTTTTTTCTAACTTCTTTGGGAAGTTTTAGCTTTGCCAATTTCTCTTTAATTTCTTTAACTTCTCCTTCTTCATCTTGCCCGAGTTCTTTTTTGATATTTTTGAGCTGCTCGTTTAAATAAAATTCTTTTTGATGTTTGGTGAATTTTTCTTGAATTGATTTGGTAATTCTAGCTTCAGCTTGACCAATTTCGACTTCGCTTTTTAAAAGCTCCAAAACTTTGTAAAGTTTTTTAAGCAAATTACTTTCTTCTAAGATTGTTTGCTTATTGGCAATTCCTGAATTTAGGCAAGTAGTGATTGAATAAGCTATTTCATAAGGAGAGCGCAACTTAGTTAAGGCCGCAATAATTTCTGGCGTAATTCTTTTATTATATTCTGCATATTGAACAAATGTATCTACACAAGCTTTAAGCAAGCCAAGAAGCTCTTTGTTATTTTCAATATCAACTTGCTCATTTAAAAGTTCAGTTTCGCAAACAAAACTTTTTTCATTTGAAATAATTTTAGTTAATTTCGCGCGCGCAATTCCTTGTAATATAACTTTTAGAGTTCCGTCTTGTGTTCGAATTGATTCTACTATTTGGCAAATAGTTCCAACTTCATAAAGATTTTTTTGATCAAAAGCATCTAAATCTGGATTTGTTTGAGTAATTGCTAAAATTGGCAAATTAGATTTTTTAGATTCTTCAACACCATTTAAAGATTTTTCACGACCAACTAAAACGGTTGTGGTCATGCGCGGAAAAATCACAACATCGCGTAAAGGTAGGGCATAAAAAACTTGTGGCTTAATTTGTTCAGTCATGATTTTAAATTATTTGAAAAAAGATCGATTAGATTTTGAAAAAATAACGTAACAAAAATTAGTAATCATTTTAGAAATTACAATGGCAATAGCTTTAGTATTTACAATTATTCTTGGCTTTTGTGCCAGCGGATTTTTTTATATTTTTGCAAAGTTAAAAGCGGCTCAAAATGAGTCTTTGCAACTGCGAGAAGAAAAACAAAATCTGGAGAAAGCTAATCAAATTTTTCAGCAAAAAAATCTCGACCTTGAAAAGCAAAATGATTTCTTAAAACAAGAGCAAAATCACCTCGAAAAACAAAGGCAAGAATGGACAAAAGACAAAGAAACCATGCTTTTTCAACTCGCTAACGACTTGATGAAAAAAAACCAAGAACAACAAAATCAACTCAATCTTCAGCAGCAAGAAAATATTAAAAAAGTTACCGAAAATTTGTTCAAAAGTTTTGAAAGCGTAACAACAAAAATGGCTTCGCTAAATGACGATGTAAAAAAATCTTCCGAACTAACCAACCTAACAAGACAAGCTTTGCTTAGTCCGGGAGCGGCTGGAAGAACGGCAGAAATTACTTTGGAAAATATTTTAAAAAACTCGGGCTTGCGCGAAAAAGCAAATTTGAATTCGGTGGGAGATTACATTTTGCAGTCGCATTTTTCTGGCGTTAATAACTCTTCAGAGCAGGAATCTAAAAGACCCGACGCCATTATATTTTTTCCAAATGATCAACTTTCAATTATCGACAGCAAATCGTCGCCGCATTTTTTAGACTTAGAAGTTGCTCGTCAAAATGAAGATTTAGAACAAGAAAAAATCATTTTAGGAAAAATTAAAGAATCTTTCAGAAAACACCTCGAAAGCTTGAAACGCAAAGACTACGCTAAATTTCTTTTTGAAGAAATGCGCAATAAAAATGCCAATGATTATCGCATTATGATTATCATGTTTTTACAAACCGAAAAAATGATGGAAATTATACGCCAAACCGATCCAAACTTTGAACAAAAAGCTTTGGAAGCTGGCGTGGTTGTTGCCTCACCAATTGGTCTTATCAACTTTTTATCTCAAGCAAAAGTTGTGATTGATCGCTCAAAACAAGAAAAAAATATCGAAGATTTAAAAATTGAAGTGCGCAAATTATTGGATAATGTCGCGGTGATTTTCAAAGAATCTCAAGAGCTGGGAAAGTCTTTAAACAAAGCTCTGACAATGCATAACAAAATGACCAAAACTTTAAATCGCGGAGTTCATGCGGCGGTAAGAAATATTTCTGATCTTGGAATTACTGGCAAAAAATCTGCCGAAATTAAAATTTTGGAAGAATATGAGCTAAAAGACGAAGACTCTTAACGCGCCCTAGGATCGGCGTTTTTATTAAGATCAACATTTAGCACCAAACCAAAGCCAATCATCATTGATGCCATAATTGTTCCGCCGTAAGAAATAAAAGGCAAAGGCGCACCAACAACGGGAATTAATCCCATCACCATCGCCATATTGATAAACATATGAATAAAGAAAATATTCACCACGCCCATCACCAGTAACCTGCCAAATTGGTGTTTGGTGTTGTTAGCAATTGAGATTCCAATGGCAATGATTGCGCAATAAATGGCAATCACAAAAAAGCTGCCAATAAAACCCATTTCTTCCGACAACATCGTAAAAATAAAATCGGTTTGTTTTTCTGGTAAAAAATTCAACTGACCTTGAGTTCCATTTAAATAACCTTTGCCAAAAAAGCCTCCCGAGCCAATAGCAATTTTTGATTGAATAATGTTGTAACCGCTTCCAAGAGGATCGTTATTTGGATTTAGAAATGTTAATACGCGCTGCCTTTGGTAATCATAAAGCAAGAATTGCCAAGCAAATGGAATGGCAACTAACAAGGCAACTCCCGCAGAAATAAATTTCCACATTTTAACCCCAGCAAGAAATAAGATCGACACTCCTGCCAAAACAAGAATGGTGCCAGTTCCGAGATCTGGTTGATAAAAAATTAAGCAGGCTGGAATGGCAATTAAAGCAAGAGGAATAATGGTAAATCTGATTTTGCCAATTTCCTCCGCTTCGATACTATAAAAATAGCGCGCCAACGCAAAAACCGTGCATATTTTCATAATTTCTGAAGGTTGAATTGTTATTGGCCCAAGTCGAAACCAGCGCGTAGCACCCATCGCATTGTGACCCATAATATCAACCACAATCAATAATCCCAAGGCTGCAGCGTAAAATAAATAAGAAGCTTTAAACCAAATTCTAATATCAGAAACAGCTATAAAAATCATCAAAGGAAAAAACACGCAGAAAAATCCAAGCTGCCTTATAAGCCAAGGTCTGAAGCTTCCACCACCAGCAGAATAAAGCATCAAAAAACCCATGGAAGCTAAAACCACAATCAGTGAAATTAACAACCAATTTAGCTGTTCTAACTTTTGTGATACTGGAATTTTTTTCTGTTCAAGAAGAGACATTTTGCGTTTTTTTGAGAAGTAAAATTAGTTAGTTTTTCTGGCGAATTAAGACGGCTTGAAATATTAATCAAGCTTCCTTACTTTCGGCGATGAAAAAAATTCATAACTTTTCTAAATCGTGTCCCAGCCTTTATTTTCGCATGCCAGAAACTGAAAAACAAAATAAAAAAGCCAAACTCAAGGTTAAGAATTGGTATTCAAATCGCTACCAGATCGTTGTTGTGCAACGCAATATTCTTTTGTTATTCACTTTAGTTTCAATGTTCTCGGTTGCTGTTGCTGTAATTTTTGTAAAAAACGTTACTTCTTCAAAATCACTAGAACCCTACGTTATCGAAGTTGAACAAAAAACTGGAGTTGCTACTGTTGTTGACCAATTAACATCGCAAACATTTACTGGCGACCAAATTATCCGCAAATATTTTATTAATGAGTTCGTGCATTCTGCGAGCGGTTATGATCCAAAAACCTATAAAAAAGATGTAGATAAAGTTAGATTATTATCAACTTCATCAATTTTTTCTGACTTTAGAAATAGAATTAATGCAAGACAGCTAGGAACTAGATTTCAAATTGATGTCAGAATAAAATCTATTCAATTTACCGATCCAAACACAGCACAAATTAGAGTTACCGAAGTATCGACTTCTGAAGATGATTATAAATCTCAAACAAAAGATAAGGTGATTACTATGGGATTTTACTTTGCTCCGCAAATGAACTTGAGCATGGAAGAAAGGCTCATTAATCCTCTTGGTTTTCAGGTTAATAAATACCTAATCGCAGAAGAATTATTTACAAATTAACTTATCTAAGAAATGCGGAATTTATTAAAAACTCCAGCAATAAAAAAATCGGTTCAACTTTTAGTTGTATCGTTTTTTCTTGCTGCAAGCTTTTTATCGTCTGCAAATGCTCAAACACCAATAACCACTGATTCACGCATTAGAACATTGGTTTACAATCCAAATGAAGTTTACGAAATCAAATTCTACTACAATTATCAATCCTTCATTGAATTTTCAGAAGATGAAGAAATTGAGATGATTTCAATCGGCGAAGCTTTTGCTTGGAGACTAACCCCTGCAGGAAAAAGATTATTTATTAGACCTTTGGAAATTGCCGCTCATACAAATATGACCATAATCACTAATAAAAGAACTTATCATTTCGACATAAGATCTGATGAGTTTAATGGAAAAGCAGACGAAGATTTGGTATATACGATAAGATTTTTCTATCCGCAAATTGGACAACCTTTGCCAATTCCACCACAACTTGCAGTTCCAAATGTTGCTCCAAAAATCATACCTCCAAAAGCTGCTCCTGAACGCATTATAGAAAAAACTCCTGTTCCACTTGCTGACGTAACAGAATCAATTCCGGGTCTTATTTCTCGTAACCCAGATTCTGCGCAATTAAACTTTGATTATAGTTTGGCAGGAAAATCTGATAATATTGTTCCTCTTAAAGTTTATGATGATGGAAAACAAACATACTTTCAATTTGCTAACGATAATTTGGTGATTCCTTCAATTAACTCTGTTGATCCAAGTGGAAATGAGCAGGTATTAAACTATAGCATACGCGATAATTTTGTGGTAGTTCCTGTAACAACTAGACAATTTACTTTACGTCTTTCTGACAGCTTGCTGTGCATCTATAATAACAAAATGTTTCAGCTAAAATAGATTAAGTTGAAAATCACAGCTTATTTAAAACTCCAAAATCAGGCGATCTTGGTAGAATTCATATCTTTTAAACTTACGCAAAAAACTCATTCCCAAAAGCGAAGTTCCCATATCAGCATTATTTACAGAAGCATTAACCTCTAAAAAAACCGCTGTTCCCACTTCTAATTTATCAAGCTTAATTCCAGCTCCCCAAGAAGTTCCATTGGCAGTTTGATAAGGTTTGTTAAAGGATAATTTTTTTGGATCAATTCCAATTCTTTTTGCCTCTTTTACACTAAGAACAATATCGCTAGCCCCAGTATCTATCATGAATCTTACTGGAACATTGTTGATTTTTACATCAATATAAAAATGTCCATCTTGAGCAAGTTTTACTTCTATTTTTCCATCATTTTTGGTTTGCACCCGAGACGGATTTATTTCTCCCAAAATACGATTTTTAAAATCAGAAAATTCAAAACGGTATGAATAAAAAATAATCACTACCAAACCAAGTAAAGACCAAATCCCAAGATATTTAAAAACTTTCGACCAAGGTAAATCGCGACGTGAAAATAAATTTCCCAGCAAAACCACCAATAACAACAATAAATAGATAAAACTCTGCCATTCACTATCACCAAAGTTATTAAAACCCATTATTTTATACTCCTTAAGATTTCTAATATTTCTTTATTTTCTTGATCTGTTCCTAGGGTCATTCGTAAACAATTCGACAAGCCATAGGATGTCATCTCACGTAAAATAAATCCTTTTTCTAATAAAATATTATTAGCTTTTTGGCAAAATTCTAAAGTTTGAAAATCTAATAAAATAAAATTGGCCACCGAAGGGTGAGCCTTAATTTGAGGGATTTTGGCAAGTTCTGCAAAAAATATTTCCAACCATTTTTTATTATGAGCTTTGGATTTGGCAAAAAAATCTTCATCTTGCAAAGCCGCCACGGCTGCAACTTGAGCTGGACCACCAACATTAAATGGCCCACGAATTTTATTAAGAATTTCAGCAATATAAATTGAAGAATAACTCCAACCAATTCTTAAACTAGCCAAACCATAAATTTTTGAAAAGGTGCGAGTCACAACAACATTTTCAAACTCATTAACCAAAGAAATTGCATTTGGATAGTCGGGTTCTTCAACAAATTCTTCATAGGCGTGATCCAAAACAATCAAAACATTTTTTGGGACAAAATTTATTAATTTACGAACTTCTGATTCACTAATATAAGATCCTGTAGGATTGTTTGGATTAGCAATAAAAATTATTTTTGTTTTTGGCGTAATAGCAGAAATTATTGCATCAACATCTGTTCTTAAGTTTTTTTCTTTAACTTTTATAGCTTTTGCTCCAACTCTTTTGGCAGAAATTGGATACATTAAAAATCCATGTTCACTATAGATAACTTCATCACCAACTCCCGCAAAGGCAGAAGTTAAAAAAGCTAAAATTTCATCCGATCCAGCACCGCAAACTATTCTATCTGCAGAAATATTGTTTTTTGCCCCAATCGCTTCACGAAGCAAACTACATGAACCATCAGCATAACGCATAACTTCTTCGCTATGGTTTTTATAAACTTCAATTGCTCTTAAGCTCGAACCCAAAGCATTTTCATTTGAAGAAAGCTTTATTGCTTTTTTTCCATTACCAATTTTTGCTTTTCCTGGAACATAATTGGCAATTTCTGATATATAATTGTGAGCTAATAATTTCATGTGAAACATTTATAAGTTGATATACTAAATTTATGATAACTTATCAATTAACTGCTGAACTTTTTCAAACTCATTAAATTTAATTGAAATTCTTCCGCTGTTTTTAAAAGAATTATAAGAAATTTTCGCCTCCATTCCACTAACTTCTGAAAGCTTAGCTTCTAAAACCGCTAAATGTTCACTATTAACAAATTTAATTTTTGTTTCCGTTCTAACCAAAAGAGGGATATTTTTAACTTTTTCAATTTTTTCATCACGCACTAAATCTTCAGCATCACGCACTGTCAAAGATTCATCAATAATTTTTTTAGCTAATTTTTCGGGATTATTTGAATTAATAATCGCACGAGCGTGACCCATTGAAATTAATTTTTTATCCAGCATTTCACGAACAGAAGTGGGTAAATCTAATAAACGCAAAAGATTGGCTATATGACTGCGACTTTTTCCGACTCTTTTTGCCACTTGGTCTTGAGAATAAGAAAATTCCTTGATTAACCTTTTATAACCTTCTGACTCTTCAATCAAACTTAGATCAGATCTTTGAACATTTTCAATTATCGCTAATTCTAGGGCTTCATGATTATTAATTTTTCTAACAATCGCCGATATTTTTGATAGTCCAGCAAGAATTGTTGCGCGAAATCTACGTTCTCCCGCGATTATTTCATAATGATCTTCATCACCGACTTTGCGCAAAACTATTGGCTGTATTAAACCTTTTTCTTTAATTGAATCTGAAAGTTCTTGTAATTCATTTTGATCAAAATTTTTACGCGGTTGATAAACTCCAGCTTTAATTTTACCAACGTCTATTAACTCAACAGATTCTAAATCTTTTTTTGATAAAATTTGATCTTTCTTTGAACTACTTTCTCCAAGTAAAGCTGAAAGACCACGACCTAATTTTTTATCTGAGTGATTTTCTAACATATTTTTTACCTAAAATTATTATTTTTATTGCGAATCAGCATTCTCCAATTCTCTTTGCAGAATTTCTCTTGCTAACTTTATATAAGATTGCGATCCAAGACATTTAGAATCATAAATTATTCCCGGAATTCCATGCGAAGGAGCCTCGGATAACTTAACATTCCTTGGAATACTATGTTTAAAAACTTTATCTTTTAAGAAATCACGCACATCATTTTCAACTTGTTCTGTCAATTTATTTCTACGATCACGCATTGTAAGAACAATACCACCGATCGTTAAATCATGGTTTAAATTATCCTTTACCAACTCTAAGCTAGTTAATAAGTGGCTTAATCCTTCCAAAGAAAAGAATTCACATTGCATTGGAATTAAAATTGAATCTGAAGCACTTAAAGCATTCACTGTTAACAAGCCAAGTGATGGAGGACAATCGATAAAAATATAATCATAATTTCTAACTATTGTTTTTAACGCTTCGCGCAAAATAAATTCTCTTTTAGAAGCTCCAACTAATTCAACTTCGCAGGCTGCCAAATCTACAGTTGAAGTGATTATGCTTAAATTTTTAATATGAGTTGGGATTATTGAATCATTAGCTTCACACTCTCCAATCATTATTTCATAAATTGTTTTTTGTCTTTGTGATTGACTAATGCCAAAACCCGTACTGGCATTTCCTTGCGGATCCATATCAATAAACAAAACTTTCTTATTCATTAATGCAAAAGCCGCTGCAAGATTCACAGCCGTGGTAGTTTTTCCTACGCCACCTTTCTGATTTACTATAGAAAATATTTTAGCCTTTTTGATTTGATGGTGAGTCATATTTTTGAAGTTTTAAGAAGAAATTTTAAGAACCGCATCTTAGATCTAAACAAAACTTAAAATCAAAATAATTTCTGTCAAATAATTGTTTCACGTGAAAAAGATAATTATCCAAAGTGATAATTTTATTTATACTTTTGAACGCTTCATCTTAAAAAAATCTTGCAATAATTTTCTCGATTCTTCTTCTGAAATTCCCGAATAAACTTCAGGACGATGAAAACATGAGGAACTAGAAAAAAATCTAACACCATTTTCAACCGCACCAAATTTTTTATCTGATGCAGCATAGTAAACTCGACGAATTCTAGCTAAAGAAATGGCGGCAGCGCACATAGCGCAAGGCTCAAGCGTTACATAAAGGTCGCAATTATCGAGTCTAGAAGTGCCTTTAATTTCCGCAGCTTTACGCAATGCTAAAATTTCTGCATGGGCAGTTGGATCTTTTTTTGTTAAATTGCCATTATACGCGCTAGAAATGATTTTTTGATCTTCAACAATAATTGCACCAACTGGAACTTCGTTATTTTTAAAAGCAATTTCAGCCTGTTCTAAAGCTGCTCTCATAAAATTATTCTTCATATTTTTGAGCGCGTTTAAAAATCTTAAAAAAATTCTCAGTCGTTTGTTTTGCAACTTCTTCTGCTTTTAAACCTTTAAGATCAGCAATAAATTCAACAACATGTTTAGTAAAAGCTGGTTGATTAGTTTTTCCACGATATGGAACTGGTGCCAAATAAGGAGAATCAGTTTCAACCAATAAAGATTCCATCGGTAAAAATTTAACTATTTCTTGCAATTCTGTGGCATTTTTAAAAGTTACAATTCCTGCGATAGAAATAAAAATTCCTAGATCCAAAGCTTTTTTTGACAATTCTTTGGAACTAGAAAAACAATGCAACAAGGCAGGAAAATTTTTGTTTTTCTGCTCACTTTCTAAAATTTCAATCATATCCAAATCAGCATTTCGACTATGGATTATAACCGGCAAATCATTTTGTTGCGAAGCTTTTATATGCTCTAAAAAACTAAACTTCTGCAAATCAATTGCTGAAAGATCATGATAATAATCCAAACCAGTTTCACCAATTCCAATAACTTTTTTGTGAATTTGGCAAAGTTTAAGAATTTCGTCAGCGAAGATTTTTGGCTGTTCTAAAACATTACATGGATGGATTCCAACAGAAGCATAAATAAAATCATAAAGAGTTGTATAGCGTAGGATGTGATCAATTTCCGTTACCCGAGTGCAAATTGTCTGCAAAATTTTAACATTATTTTGCACGGAGTTTTGGATAACCTCTTCTAAATTTAATCCCTGCTTTTCGATAAGATCGAGATGGCAATGGCTATCAACTATGTAATTCATTTTTTTTATTTCTAATTGCCGTTGAAGAAATATCTAAATTTTTGCTATAAAAAATTTTATATTTTGATTGGGAAACCAATTTCCAAACTTTCGTTTGGCGAATATTTCGTAATTTTTTTTCACGTGAAAAAATCATTAGCGGAATTTTTTTTATGATTTTTCTAAAACCATCCCATTGATGAAACTTCTCTAAATTATCTGCTCCCATCAACCAGAAAAATTCAATATCCTTATAGCGATTCTTTAGCTTAGTTACTAAAATTTCAGTGTAAATTTCATCAAATTTTTTAATATAAATTTTTGGATGATGAGCCGTAATTATTTCGCATTTTTTAGCGCGCAAAAAATAATCCTCATAAATTGCCATATCTTTTAAAGGGTTATGTGCAGTTGGAATCCACCAAACTTGATTTAACCCAAGTTTTTTTATTGCCAATTCGCTAATATAAACATGTCCTTTATGAGGAGGATTAAAACTTCCTCCAAGTAAACCAACTCTCATCCTAAAATAATTGCGATTAAAATTAGTAAACCCACCCAAATGTTGGCTTTAAAAACTTTCAGACATTTTTGTGGATCTGCAAAATCGCAACTTTTTATTTTATGATTCAAAAATAAGTCAGCGACAAGTATGCCTAAAAAAAATCCAGACTCAAACTCAGCTTTCCAACCCAAATAAACTAATGTCAAAAACATGGCAAAATTTAGATATGTTAGAATTGCTTTGGGATTCTTACTAAATTTTATTGCCGTTGATTTTACACCAATTTTAACGTCATCTTCTATGTCTTGATAGGCATAAATACTGTCGTAAATTACCGTCCAAATAATACAGGAAAAATAAAGAATCATTATTTTAGAATTTAAAGACCCAAGTAACGCCAAGCCCGCCATCAAGATTCCAAAATTAAAAGTTAGTCCTAAAAAAATTTGTGGATAGTAAGTAATGCGTTTCATCAAAGGATATGCTATTACCAACAGCATCGCCGCAAACCCACTCATGATTGTGGCAAGATTAAATTGTAGCAAAATTATCAATCCAAAAAACAGCAACGTAGCCAAAAAGTAAAAAGCTGATTTTCTTGAAATTTTCTTTGACGCCAATGGTCGATTTCTCGTACGCTCAACTTGTTCATCAAACTTCTGATCACTTAAATCGTTAATTATACATCCAGCAGAGCGCATTATAATTGAGCCAATAAAAAATAAGAAAATTATTTTTGTTAACTCCAAACCATCAAAACTTGGTAGAAATTTTAAAGCTAACGCAATTCCCATCACACAAGGAAGAAATAATAATAAAATTCCTGTTGGCTGATTTAAACGAGCAAGTTCAATATAATTTCTGATAACTATCATTTTATTTGATTTTTTGATCTTAGTTTTTAGCTTCCGCGACCCTTAATAAATTATTCTCTTCAAAATAAATAATCATGCACAAATTATTAATAGCTAACCGCGGAGAAATTGCTTGCCGCATTATTAAAACTTGCCGCAAATTAGGCATCAAAACCGTTGCCGTTTATTCTGACGCTGACACCAACTCTTTGTTTGTACAAATGGCCGATGAAGCCGTGAATATTGGACATTCGCCATCTTCTCAAAGCTATCTCAATGTCGATAAAATCTTAGCCGCCGTTAAAAAAACTGGCGCGACAATGGTTCACCCTGGATATGGATTTTTGTCAGAAAACCGTGCCTTTGCCAATGCTTTAGAAAAAGCTGGCGTAATTTTTGTAGGACCTTCAGTTCATTCAATTGAAATGATGGGAGATAAAATTGAATCAAAAAAATTAGCAATTGATGCTGGTGTTAGCACAGTTCCCGGACATATGGGCATTATTAAAGATAACATTGAAGCAGCAAGCATCGCTGAAAAAATTGGTTTTCCAGTAATGGTAAAAGCCTCAGCTGGCGGCGGTGGAAAAGGCATGAGAATTGTATGGAATAAAGATGATGTTGCCGAAGCTTTTCTTTCAGCATCAAATGAAGCGCGTAATAGCTTTTCTGACGATCGCATTTTTATTGAAAAATTCATTGAAAATCCTCGTCACATTGAAATTCAAGTAATTGCCGACAAACAAGGAAACACTGTTTGTTTGGGCGAAAGAGAATGTTCAATTCAACGCAATAACCAAAAAGTAATTGAAGAAGCACCAAGTCCTTTTTTAGATGAAGAAACTCGCGCCAAAATGTATGAGCAATCAAAAGCTTTGGCAAAGAAGGTTGGATATTTTTCGGCTGGAACCATCGAATATATCATGGATAAGAATAAAAACTTCTATTTCCTTGAGATGAACACGCGCCTGCAAGTTGAACATCCTGTTACCGAGTTAATCACTGGTTTAGATATTGTTGAATTAATGATTAAAATTGCTTTGGGCGAAAAACTTCCATTCAAGCAAGAAGACATTAAGTTAAATGGTTGGGCAATGGAATCACGTATTTACGCCGAAGATCCTTCTCGTGGGTTTTTACCATCTTCTGGACGCATTAACCTCTACATTGAACCAGAAGCTAACGAAAATGTTCGAGTTGACACTGGAGTTTACGAAGGCGGCGAAGTCAGTATGTTTTATGATGCCATGATTGCAAAACTTTGCTCTTATGGCAAAGATCGTTTGGAAGCAATCTCCCATATGCAATCGGCTCTCGGCAGTTTTGCAATTGGCGGCGTTTCCCATAATATCAGCTTTCTTGAAACCATCATGAAAAATGAGCGTTTCATTAAAGGAAATTTAACTACTAGCTTTATTAAAGAAGAATTTCCCGAAGGATTTTCTGGCAGTGAATTAGATTCAAGAACAGAAGAAGTTTTAATCGCCAGCTCAATGCATATTTTCTTAAAAAACTACGAAAGAAACGGTCATATGACTGGTCAATTAAGAAATCGCGAAAAACAAATTTCTGAACGCTGGGTGGTGATGATCGACAATAAATCATACTTGGTAAATCTTTTAGAAAGATCTCAAGAATTTTTAAAATTAGAGTGTGATCGTAGAGAAATTACTATTTCAACCTCATGGAATAATGGTGAAAAACTTTTCCGCGGAAAAGTTAACGAAGTTGAAGTTGGCGTAAGAATACGTGAAAACAACAATACTGGCAGCTATTTAATGCAATATTCTGGCTTTGACGCTTTTGTTAGCGTTTATTCGCCACGCATTGCTGAACTTTCAAAATTCATGCCAAAAATTGTTAAAAATCCAAAACCAGTAAATTTAACTTCACCAATCACTGGAAAAATTGTTCGTTTTAAAGTTAAAGAAGGCGATGAAATCAAAGCTGGACAAGAGCTGGTATTGATTGAAGCCATGAAAATGGAAAACTCAATTCGCACTGATCACGACGTTAAAATTGGTAAAATCAAATTTAATGAAGGCGAAACAGTTGGTATCGGACAGGTAGTAATTGAGTTCATCAATGAACCAACTTCTTAGTTAAGTTTTATTCTGCAGCGATTTTAACAATTTTTGCTGCAGAAAAAACTGAAATAGCTCCAACAAAAAAACACATTCCAAAAAGCATTTTAATATTTGCACTCAAATCAGAATTTAAACCTCCAAAAGCAAGCAAAATCACAGGAACAATTAAAGGCAAAGCAACTACAGCAATCATTGGTGCCGAATTTCCTAAAACTGATAAACTGCCACAAAAACTACAAATAAAACTTATCACTAAACTGGCAAGAAAGGCTAATATTAAAAAATCAAAAGATTGATTTGAGTTAAGACCAATTAAAGCACCCATTGGCATAATTAAAATTATAATCGGCAAAGAATTAACCAACCAATTTGCCAGCATTTTAGCAAAAATAAAAACTTCGAAATTATCGCAAGAATTTAAGATTTGCTCAATTGTCCCATCATCAAAATCTTTTTTTAAAAAATCAGTTGATGAAAAAATCAAAACAGAAAGCAAAGAAAACCAAATTATTGTGATAGAATAAAAAAGTGCGGATCCCTGATTTTCTTGACCTTGCGCAAGAAACAGAAAAATTGTTACTGAAATTAGAAAAAACAAAAAATTAGCAAAAACCCTGCCTATATTTCTTGAAGACAGCAAAATTTCTTGAAAAAAAATTATAAAAAAAACCTGCATTTTTATCTTCCGTAAATGTCTTGAAATCTAATTATATCATCTTCTCCAAGATAATTTCCTGTTTGAACTTCAATTAATTCTAACATTGTTTCTTCCTTATTTTCTAAACGATGTTTTTGCCCAATTGGAATATAGGTTGATTGATCTTCTTCCATCACAAACTCTTTATCGCCACAAGTAACGTGAGCTTTTCCTTTAACCACAACCCAATGCTCAGCTCGCTTATTATGCATTTGCAAAGACAAAGCTGATTTTGGTTTTACGCTGATTTTTTTTACTTTGAAACGCGCTCCCAAATCAATAGTTTCAAAACTTCCCCACGGACGCAAAACTTTTGTATGCGAATTACATTCTTCACGATTCTGCTTTTTTAATATTTCAAACATTTCTTTTACTGCCTGTGAGTCACTTTTATTTGCAACCAACACAACATCTTTAAGTGCAATAATAATTAAATTTTCAACACCAATTGCAGCAGTTAAAATATTACGTGAGTTGATATAACAACCCGTGGTGCGAATTGTAGAAACATCACCAATTAAACTATTTTCATCAGCATTTTTTGGCGAAATTTCAGAAACTGCTTGCCACGATCCAACATCAGACCAACCAACAGAAATTGGTGCTACAGCAACTTTGTCTGATTTTTCCATTACTGCATAATCCACCGAAATATTAGCACAATTAGCAAAGGATTTTTCATCAAGGCGAATAAAATCAAGATCGCGCGAAGCATTACTGTAAGCTTCTTGGCAATTAATAAAAATATCATTTTGCAATTTTTGCAAAGCTTGCAAATAAGTTGAGGCTTTGAACAAAAATATTCCGCTGTTCCACAAATATTCACCACTTTCTAAAAATTTTTGTGCGGTTAGAAAATCTGGCTTTTCAACAAATTTTTCTACTGAAAAAACTTCCAAGAAATTTTCTAATTCAGCATTTTTTTTGATATAACCATAACCAGTTTCTGGCTTATTTGGAACAACGCCAAAAGTGACAAGATACCCTTCATTTGCAGCTTTTGCAGCATTTTTAACATTCGAAATAAATGTTTTTTCATCATCAATAATATGATCTGAAGGCATCACTAAAATTAAAGTGTCAGAGTTATTTTTAACAGCGTCGAATGCAGCAATTGCAATTGCTGGAGCGGTGTTGCGACCAATTGGTTCAAGAATAATTGACTGAGCTTTTAAACTAATTTTCTGCAATTCTTCAGCCGCTGTAAAACGATGCTCATTATTACAAATCACAATTGCTTTAGAAAAATCAGCCGAATTTCTAACCCGCAAAGCAGCTTTTTGAAACAAAGAATTTTCACCAAAAAAATCTAAAAATTGTTTTGGATTTAAACTGCGCGAAACTGGCCAAAGTCTTGTTCCAGAGCCACCAGAAAGAATTACAGGGGTAATTGTCATAAGAAAAAATCAATTGCGCCAAAACCTTTGATTGGCAATTTTTTTAGCGATTTTATATTGTTAGAATTAACGCCTCCAAGAGCATAAATATTGGTTCTAAAGTAGGATTGTTTTTTGGTTTTAAAAGCAATTTTTGCTAAAGTTTTTAATCCAAGATTTGGTGTTTTTTCATGACTTGTAGTTGGAAAAATTGGTGCAACAAAAAGCATATTTGGTCTCAATTTCTGTAATCGTAATACTGATTTAAAATTATGAGCAGAAAGGCTAAAAATAAAATCTTTTGGCCAAAGTTTTTTTTGACGAAATTGAATTGGAATTTGGCTATAATCTGAAAAATGCAATCCGTCGCATTTCAGTTTTTTTGCTAAAGAAAAATCTTTTCCTATTAAAATTTTAAAAGCTTTTGGTTTTGCCAAAGCAATAATTTTTCTGGCAAAATCTTCACGTGATTTTTGATCTAAATCATATTCACGAATGATTATTGTAGAATTTTTTGGCAGATTTTTAATTGTTTTTTCAAAATTCTTAACCTTCTTGCGATCAGTAAAAAAGACAGACGCAAATGTAAATTTAATTTCTTGATTCATGAAAAACCAAATTGAGCGCAATTTATTTTTATTAAAAGAGCGCGTTAAAAAAGCCTGTAAACTTTATCAAAAAAAACCGGAAAGAGTCAATTTAATTGCGGTTTCCAAAACAATTTCCAAAGAAAAAATTTGTGAAGCAATTGCATTAAATTGCAAAATCTTTGGCGAAAATTATGTAAAAGAAGCGCAAGAAAAATGGTCACAAATTAAAAAAGAATTTCCAGAAATTGAGTTGCATTTTATTGGACATTTGCAAAGCAATAAAGCCGACGAAGCTGTTGATTTATTTGATGCTATTCAAACTTTAGATAGTGAAAAATTGGCTTTAGCTTTGAAGAAAGCAACTTTAAAAAAAGATAAAAATCCTAAGATTTTTATTCAGGTAAATATTGGTGAAGAAGAGCAAAAAGGCGGAATCGCACCACAAGAAATAAAAAACTTTGTAAAATTTGTACGCGAAGAATGTGGCTTAAATTTAGTTGGTTTAATGTGTATTCCACCAGCTAACGAAAATCCTTCTCCTTATTTTGCGTTATTGTCAAAAATGGCACGTGAAAATAATCTAAAAGAAATTTCAATGGGTATGAGTGCTGATTTTGAAGATGCAATTGCGCTTGGCGCAACTTACATTCGCCTTGGAACGGCAATTTTTGGAGAAAGAGTTTAAAAAATAGCTAATTTTTCAAAACAACAAACTTGCTTCTTTTAAGTTTAGACTTAAAACGCGCGCCTCTTCTTATTTAAGAGCCCGTAGCTCAGCTGGATAGAGCAACAGCCTTCTAAGCTGTGGGTCGGACGTTCGAATCGTCTCGGGCTCACCAAAATAACTTTCTCATCACTAAAAACATTTCAAAATATTTCGTTAAAAACCCCCTATACTTTTGAAACTACTGGGGCTAAAAAGTTGTTCCCATCTTGTGATTTGCATTTCTTAGCATCACAAACCAATTCCTCCCTTAAAAAAATAAATAGCACAAAACTCATGTCCAGCAAAGCATCCGGCGTTTCTGCCATTTTTGAAATGATCAAAAATAATAATATTAAATTCATCGATTTTCGTTTTTCTGATTATGCAGGAAAATGGTTGCACATTTCTTACTGCGCTGATCAGGTTGGCGAAGAAGAATTAGTAAAAGGCGTTGCTTTTGATGGCTCTTCAGTTCCAGCTTGGAAAGAAATTAACGAATCAGACATGTTGATGATTCCTCAACTTGATTCAGCTTTTATTGATCCTTTTGCAACTAACCCAACTTTGGTTCTAATTTGTGATGTAATTGAACCAACAACGGGCGAGGGTTATGATCGCGATCCTCGCAATACCGCTAAAAAAGCTGAAGAATATTTGAAAAAAAGTGGAATTGGTGATGTTGCTTATTTTGGTCCAGAACCAGAATTTTTTATTTTTGATGATGTGCGTTTTGAAAATAGAGCTTACGGAAATTCTTACGCAATTGATTCAGAAGAAGCCCCTCATAATACAAATAAAATTGTTGAAGGTGGAAATTTAGGACGTCGCTCTCAACTTAAAGGTGCTTATTTTGATACCATGCCACTTGACACCGCACAAGATCTACGCTGTGAAATGTCAGAAGTTTTGCGCCAAGTTGGAATTACTCCCGTTTTACACCATCACGAAGTTGCAAACTCACAATCTGAAATTGGCTTTAAATATAGCACGCTTACTCACACAGGAGATAATGTGCAAAAAGCTAAATATGTTATTCACAATGTTTGCCAAGCTTACGGCAAAACTGCTACTTTCATGCCAAAACCAATTTATGGTGATAACGGCTCAGGAATGCACGTTCACCAATCAATTTGGAAAGCAGGAAAAAACCTTTTCGTTGGTAAAGATCATGCAGGTTTGTCTGAATTGGCTTTGTATTACATCGGCGGAATCATCAAACACGCAAAAGCTATAAACGCATTCTCAAATGCAACAACTAACAGCTATAAACGCTTAGTTCCGGGTTTTGAAGCTCCAGTTCTTTTAGCTTATTCTCCAAAAAATCGTTCGGCTTCAATTCGTATTCCAAATGTAACTAACGAAAATGCTCGTCGTATTGAAACTCGTTTTCCAGATCCAGCGTCAAATCCTTATCTAACTTTTGCAGCTTTATTAATGGCTGGTCTTGATGGTATTAAAAACAAAATCCATCCGGGAGAACCAAAAAACAAAGATCTTTATCACTTACCTGAAAAAGAATTGAAAAAAATCCCAACTGTTTCTCGCTCTCTTCGCGATGCTCTTAACGCTTTGGATAAAGATCGTGAGTTCTTACTTGCTGGCGGCGTTTTCACTAACGAACAAATCGACGCTTATATTGCTCTAAAATTAAAAGAAGTCGATCGCTACGAGCAAATGCCTCACCCAGTTGAGTTTGAAATGTATTATAATAACTAGAAAT
Source organism: uncultured Rhizobium sp. (assembly GCA_964461905.1). Lineage (GTDB taxonomy): Bacteria > Pseudomonadota > Alphaproteobacteria > Rickettsiales > UBA1997 > UBA2645. Next base: position 48,320 of record CAYWVI010000002.1, read on the forward strand.
TTATTACGACCGTAAACCCCGTCACACAGATGGGGTTTACAGCAATTAAGTTCTCATATTTTCACTTAAAATAATTAAACCCAAAAACACCATGGTTGCCAAAGTTAAAACCTTTTCCTTTGTTGGAATTGATGTTGCTGTTGTTGATGTTCAAGTAAAAATCTCTCCCGGAATGTCGAGCTTTACAATTGTTGGCTTGCCCGATAAAGCAGTTGGCGAGTCAAAAGAACGTGTGCGAGCTGCCATTTCTTCAACTGGTCTTTCTTGGCCTTACAAAAAAATTACCGTTAATCTTGCGCCAGCTGATTTGCAAAAAGAAGGAAGTCATTTTGATTTGGCAATTGCTCTTGGCATTATGATTGAAATCGGTGTTTTAGAACAAAAATTAGTTGATGATTTTTTTGTGCTAGGCGAGTTATCTCTTGATGGATCGATCAATCCAATTGGCGGCATTATTTCGGCATCAATTGGTGCTAATCAAAGAAATTCAGGCATAATTTGCCCAATTTTAAATGGTCGCGAAGCTGCTTGGGCAGGAGATTTACCAATTATTGCCGCACCTGATTTAATAACTTTGGTTAATCATTTAAAGGGCGAGCAAATTTTAGAACGCCCTGAAACTAGCACAATCTTTGCTGATAAAAAATATGGCGATTTGTCAGAAGTTAAAGGGCAAGAAATTCCAAAACGCGCTTTAGAAATTGCCGCTGCTGGTGGACATAATTTATTGATGGTTGGACCTCCCGGAACTGGAAAATCAATGTTGGCATCTCGCCTACCATCTATTTTGCCGCCTTGTGAATTAGAAGAAATTCTTGAAATCAACATGATTCATAGCATTAGCGGCAAAATTCTTGATGGTAAATTAATTACCTCAAGACCTTATCGCGAAGTTCATCACTCTTGCTCAATGCCAGCAATGGTTGGTGGCGGAACCAAAGCCAAGCCGGGCGAAGTTTCATTAGCTCATAACGGAGTTTTATTTTTAGATGAATTAGCAGAATTTCCACGTCAAGTTTTGGACTCTTTGCGTCAACCTTTAGAAACTGGCGACATTAGCATTTCTCGCGTTAATTCGCACATAACTTATCCTGCAAATTTTCAGTTAGTTTCAGCAATGAATCCTTGTCGTTGTGGTTTTCTTGGAGATGTAAAACGAGAATGTAAAAAAGCTCCAGATTGTGCAGTTGATTATCAAAACAAAATTTCTGGACCACTTTTGGATCGTATCGACATTGTGGTAAATGTTGGCGCAATTGATATTTTTTCAGCCACAACTTTACCAAAAGGCGAAAGCTCAGAAATAATTTTAGATAGAGTTTTAAAGGCCAGAAACTTACAAAAAGAAAGATATAGTAATGAAGAAGAGATGACTAATTTGCCAAAAATCAACGCTAAAATTAGTGGCAAAATTCTCGAAAAGTTTTGTGAACTCGATTCAGAATGTCAGAAAATTTTACAAACTTCTGTTGAAAAAATGCAAAGCTCCATGCGTGGAATCACTAGAATATTAAGAGTTGCACGAACAATTGCCGATTTAGAAAGAAGTGAAAAAATTCAACAAAATCACTTACTTGAAGCAATTTCTTATCGTAGGAAAATTTAGTTCAGATTTTCAATTTCTTCCAAAATTATTTTTTGAAGACGTGATAAATCACTTAAATGTGGCGCGTGACCGCAGTTTTTAAATATTTCTAAGCGAAAATCTTTAATTCTTTCTAAAAAATAATTTGCCTGACTGGCGTGAACAATCATGTCTCCAGCTCCCTGAATAAAAACGGTTCGCGGCATTTGTGAAAAATCAACATCAAAACAAGAAAATCTGCTTAACTCTTGCAACCAAAACTGAAGTTGAGAAAAGTTTTTATCATTAATATCTAGGGTTTTAGCAATGTCTTTAGCATTGCGATCATTCATTGCAGTTAAGATTGAGAATTGCTTTAAAGTTTGCGTTGGTGCTAAAGAGAAATTTTTATAAAACTCATCAAAAGTTGTTTTGGACATACCAGCAAAAATCTTTTCGTCTTTTATCATCTGAAAAGGCGGAGCTAATAAAACCAAGAGCTTTGGTGTAACTATTTTTTGTTCTATTAAACGGACTGCTAATTGTCCTCCTAAACTCCAGCCAATTAAAATTTCTGGATCAAATTTTTGAGATTTAAATAAATCAAAAAAATCTGAAACTTTGCTAAGAACCGAGTAGTCAAAAGAAGACACAAAAAAAGGGTCAAAATCAAGTTCTTTAAAAATTATTTCTAAAGAATCTGATTTTTGACCCCAGCCAGAAAGGCAAAGAATTTTTTTAGGCAAAGTTACGCAGCAAAATCAAAATTGCCGAATTTTTTCTTGAACTTAGTAAGTCTTTCGTTGTTAGCATTAACGAAGTTTTTAGCGGCACCATCTTGCCAAGCTGAGTGATTCTTTGGATCAGCATCCAAAATTAATGTATCACCTTCTTTACCCCATGTAGTCATGATTTGGAAGGTTGATTTATCGGTCATAACAACATTAACGATATGCTGTTTTGGATCGATTCCAGTAATGGTATTTTTTGTAATTTTTGCTTGAGCAGACATTTTTAATTACTTTATTATTTTAAATAATCTTTGAAAAGGCGGGGCAACCTATTTATCACTTTTGCCAAAGTCAATAGATTTAAAACTTGACATTGCATGTAATAATATAAGAAAATGTTCCCCCTAAAAATTTAGTTCATAAAATTTATCAGAAAAACCCGCTACCCACATAAAATTCGTAATCAAAGAATTTTTTAATGAGCAGAAATAACTTAAGAAACATAAAAAGATCAAATAACCGAGGCCTTGGCATTTCTTTGCTTAGAGTTATGGTACGTTTGTATAAGTTGCTTTTTGCAAAAAGGACCATCCTTTTTGTTACCAACAAAAAAATCCGCACCCTAACTTTAGGACCCGCAGTGCAAGCTCTTATGCTTATAGCTTTGGTTTTTATTGGTGATCTCTTTGTACAAACTCTACGTTATGACCAAGTAGTTTCTGAAAAATCTGACCAAATTAGTCACCTACAATCAGCTAACGAATATTTCCAAGATGAGGTTGGAGACCTTAATGAAAAACTAGCTAAAATCACAGAATATTTGCATGCTGTTACAGGCTCTTCTCAAGAAGTTAAAGGAGAAGAATTCAAGTTTAATCAACCAAAAAGCTTTAAGGAACAAGACCTTTCTGGTCAAGATAGCCATACGTTTAAGCAGCTAAAAGATGCTAATCAGAAACTTGCTCACATTCAAACAATTGCACAAGGTCGAATTAAGAAAATTGAAAATATCATTTCAATTACTGGGCTCAATCTAAACAAAATGCCTCAAAAAATCTTACATGAAAAATCATCAGATTTAGAAAGAGAAATATCTTTAAATGAAAAAAAACACTTAGTTAAAGGGCAAGGCGGGCCAGAATCTGATATAAATTCTCTTGAAGAAATAATGAACGCTAAATCGCAAGAGCAAGAAGATTTAGAAAAGCATCTAGAAAAAATGAAATTTACCAATGCAATTGACTATCTAATTGCACTAGAAAAGGTTGCAACTGCCTTACCTCTAGCACGTCCAATGAAAAACTACTACATTTCAAGCGGCTTTGGATCAAGAGTTGACCCAATAACTGGAAGATCTGCAAGACATCAAGGTCTTGATTTTGTTGGAATGTCTCAAGAAAAAATCATCAGCCCTTCTGTTGGCAAAGTAATATTAGCTGGCAAGTATAGCGATTACGGCAACGCCGTGGTGATTGATCATGGATTTGGAATCACAACTCGCTATGGCCACTTATCTGCTGTAAAAGTAAAAAACGGACAAATGGTTAAAAAAGGTGAAGTTATCGCTCTTCAGGGCAATACTGGACGAAGCACAGGTCAACATCTTCACTATGAAGTACGTTATAAAAATATACCTCTAAATCCAAGAAAGTTCCTAGAAGCTGGAGAGGCATTAATTAACGAAGAAAAAAATATTAAACATGCCAATAGCTAGCCTTAAAGCAAAAGTAGCAGCAATCGCTAATGATTTAGAAGAAGAAAACAGCTCAAGGAAAAATAAAATAGAAGTAATCAGCAAGTCACATTCTAGAAGCACTCCAACTATTCTTTCTCAAGATCTTGTAGTGATTGGCGAGATTGTAAGCAGCGGAATCGTAGAAATAGAAGGAAGAATTAAAGGAACAATCAAAGGAAATACGGTGATTGTTAGAGAAAATGGTTTTATTGAAGGTAAAATCTATGCTGAATCTTTAAGTCTTAGAGGCAATTTTGAAGGCAATATTTATGCCCAAAATATTGACATTTCTAGCAAAGCAAATGTTTCTGGAGATATAGAGTACCAAAGTTTGTCAGTAGAAGATGGAGCCTGCATCGACGCTCGCTTTAAGAAATTATCTAACTAAATCTGCACCGATTTTTTTAACTTATCTAAGCTCTTTTCTATTTTTCTTAATGAATCACTAACTTCTTTATGAATTTTTGGATCAATCGCAGCCACCTTAATTTTTGCAAAATTTCTTAGTTTGGCTTTTGGATTAATTTTTGTTCCAGCCACAATTTGCAAATCATCCGCTATAAAATCATCTAATTCAAAATTATTTTTTGCCGACATTATTTAGGTAAATCTTTTTTTATATTCTAAGGCAAAATGCTTAATTATTACTCCAAAAACTGCAGTTAGAGGAACAGCCACTAAAACACCAATAAAACCAAACAAAGCACCACAAACAAATAAACCAAAAATTAACCAAACTGGATGCAATCCTATTTTTTCTCCGATCAATTTTGGAGTTAAAAAGTTTGATTCAACAATCTGACCAAAAATAAAGACTAAAGAAACAATCAAAATATGTCCCACATCAAATCCCCATTGAAATAATGCTACAAAAATTGCAGAAGTGACTCCAACTAACATCCCAACATAAGGAATAAACGAGAATAAACCAGTTAAAAAACCAATTAAAAAACCAAAGTTAAGACCAGTGAAACTCAATAAGCAGGAATAAATAATACCTAAAATTAAACATACATTAAACTGACCACGAACATATCCAGAAAGAGTTTTATCTATATCAATGGCAATTTTTTTAACCGTTGCCGCAACAGTTTTGGGCAAATAATTACTCGTTTTACTGACCAAAATATCCCAATCTTTAAGAAGATAAAATACCAAAATTGGCGTGATAAAAATTAGAGAAATAATGTTTATAAAAAATGCTGATGAGCTAATGGCATTATGAAATAAATCTTGCGATAAATTAACAAACTTACTTGTGACTTCCTGATTCGCCAAAATATGAGAAAAATCGTTATCCAACTTAAATCCAAATTTATTTAAACTATCAGCTATTTTTGGATAAAAGTCATTTACAAGAGTTTGGCAATAATCTGGAATTGTTGCTATCAAAGACACAAATTGGGCATAAATTACTGGCAATAAAAACGAACTTACACCTACCAGAACAATTAGAAACAAGCTCAAAATAAGAGAAGTTGCTGCAACCCTAGAAAGCTTACATTTGTGACACAAGCGATCAACCAAAGGATCAAGAAAATAAGCTATTACCAAAGAAAATATAAATGGCGTTAACACTGATTTTACCAAATAAATCAACCAAATAACCACTGCTAAAATTAACAAAATAGAGAGAATTTTATCTTTGGTTTTCATGCTATTTTGCTGTAAAAATTATATAAGAATTTTCTGAGGTTTTGTTGAGCAAAATTCCTATACTTAAGAAAGCTTCCGCAATATCAATTTCGTTATTTAGATAATTAACCGAAATTATTATTCTGTCACTTGCCAAAGATTCGACATTTAATTGGCTCACAAGATTGCTGTTTTCAATCTTATTTTTAATTGCCAACCAATTTGATAAACTTGTGACAGGAATTTGGATTCGCACAATATTCGAAGATACAGCCTGATTTTGTAAAAATTGTGGTGAGTTAATGTAATCAATAACTTTATCCGCAACTTTTTGCATCAAAGATTCTGCATTTAAGCGATTTATATTAACAAAACTTAATTTGATCTGCTTTTTTTGCGCTTTACGAATATAATAAACATTGATGTTCACCTTATTTTCAATTTCATCAAAAGTATAAAACATGTTAAAAACTGCCCCTGCCAAATAACGCGAAATCATTGGTTCTAACTCAGAATAACCAACAAACATCACATTATCACGACCTAATAAAGATAAGTTGTTAATATCAGCTTCAGGAACAATATATTTTTTGCTTAGGTTCTTTTTATTGATAGCATTGTTCACAGCCGATCTCCAATCATTTTGATCTTCCCAAACTATTGGCTGTTTATTTTCAATTTTGATTGGGATAATCAAATATTTCTCTTCATCTTTTTTAGATAATCCTGAAAAAAACGATGCCCCAGCAGTTGATTTTTTCTGGCTTAAAATATGTTCAACAAAATCTTGGGCAAAAACTATATTAAAAGTTGCGAAATAGCTGTTTCCTGCAATTTTTTCACCATCAGTTTGTTCAAGACGAACCATATCAGAAATTTCATCATTTGAAACGCTGTCAGCAACATTTACATCTATATCCAAACGAGTCAGTAAAATTAAAAAAGCATCACGCCTTGCAGTTGCAACTGCTAAGTTTCTAGCATCACTTGGCGATTTTCCAACTACACTCACCTCAACATTTTCAACAGAATAAATATTTTCATCTGCGCAAAAGGCAGGATTAGAAAAAAATATTAGACAATATAAAAGTAAAAAAATTCTCGACATTTTGAATCAGATACAAAAAATTACTTCTTGTGAAGCCATAGATTTCAAGCTTTGCGCCCCCTTCTTAAATCGCAAGAAAAATGTCTTTAAATTATAAACAAGCTGGCGTTGATATTGACGCTGGAAACGAATTGGTTAATCGTATTAAACCTTTAGCCAAAGCAACATCTCGAATTGGATCCGCTTCAGATCTTGGAGGATTTGGTGCCCTTTTTGATTTGAAAAAATGCAACTTTCGTGACCCTGTTTTAGTCTCTTCAACTGATGGAGTTGGAACTAAACTTAAAGTTGCAATTGAAGTTGGAAAACACGATACAATCGGAATTGATTTAGTCGCAATGTCGGTAAATGACCTTGTAGTTCAAGGAGCGGAGCCGCTTTTCTTTCTTGATTATTTTGCTTGCTCAAAACTTGAAGTTGAAGTTGCAACACAAGTAATTTCAGGAATTGCTGCGGGTTGCAAACTTGCTGGATGCGCATTAATTGGTGGAGAAACTGCAGAAATGCCGGGAATGTATCAGGATGGAGATTACGATTTAGCTGGATTTGCTGTTGGCGCAGTTGAACGCGATCAAATTTTGCCAAAAGAAACTAAAGCTGGCGATGTTTTAATAGGTTTAAAATCAAGTGGCGTTCATTCAAACGGATATTCCTTAGCCCGTTTTATTCTATCACAAAATTCGGTGAAATTCTCTGATAAATTTTCTGATAGCCAAACTGTTGGCGAAACCTTGCTAACTCCAACAAAAATCTACGTAAAATCTTGTTTGTCAGCGATTAAAACTGGCAAAGTGAAAGCTTTGTCACACATTACTGGTGGCGGATTAGTAGAAAATTTACCACGAGTTTTATCAAAAAATGTAACGCCAAAAATTGATTATAAATCTTGGAATAGACCTGAAATTTTTAACTATTTACAAAGCCTCGGAAAAGTTACTGATGAAGAAATGCATCGTACTTTTAACTGCGGAATTGGCATGGTTTTAGTTGTTGATAAATCTGATGCTGAAGAAATTAAAGAAATTCTAAACATAGCTGGAGAAGAAGCCTTTGTAATTGGAGAGTTAAAATAAATGATTGATCGCAAAATTTCGGTTCACTTACAAGATTTTCCTAATCTTTCTTTTTTAGAAAATGAGGCTGACTTAGTAGCCAACATGGATTTAGTCCGCAGCATTTGTTCTGTTGCGCTTGCAATTCGTGACAATAAAAATCTACGAGTTCGTTTACCTTTAGCTAAATTGATAGTAATTGGTAAAAATTCTGCCCGAATTTTGCCTTTTTTTGAAATTATTGCTGATGAAGTAAACGTAAAATCAATCGAAATTAAAGAAGAAATTTCTGATTTTGCCGAATTAAAATTGCAGATAAATTTTAAAAAAATCGGCGCGAAATTTGGCTCAAAAATCAAAGAAATCACAACATCTGCAAAAACTGGTGAATGGAAAAAAATCTCCGAAAAACAAATAGAAATTGCTGGGGTTATTTTAGAAGGAGATGATTTTGAAATTAAATTAGCCACCAAAAATAGTGACGAAAAAAAGTTTGCAACTCTGCCACTTCCAACCAATGATTACCTAGTTCAACTAAACATTGAAATGACCAAAGAATTAGAAGATGAAGGAATTGCTCGCGATATAATTCGTGCCATTCAGCAAAACAGAAAAGATGCCGATCTCAATATTTCCAATCACATAAACTTAAAAATATTTTCCGATAATTCGCGCATTTTAGAAGCCGCAAAAATTCATGAAAATTATATCAAAGAACAAGTTTTGTGCGATTCTCTTTCTTACGTTAACAGCGCATCTGATTTGAAAAATTCTACAAAATTTTCTTACGAAACAACTTTGGATGAAGGGGTTTTGGTTACTGGTTTTTAAATCCTAAAAGCCTTTTGTTAAAACCTTGTCACCCCATCTTTTACGACAAGGTGACACGGGAACCCATTGAAACTAATCTTCCTGCGACATCTTCTTGGCCTGATCATCCGCAATCAAACCTTCAATAAACTCATCCAAATCTCCAAGCATTACGGCGTCAATTTGAAAGCTGGTTAAATTAATTCTGTGATCCGTCACGCGACTTTGTGGAAAATTGTAAGTTCTAATTCTTTCAGATCTGTCGCCACTTCCAACTTGTTCTTTACGATTTGCGGCGCGCTCTTTGTCAACTCTTGCGCGCTCGGCATCGTAAATTCTAGAACGCAAAACTTTCATCGCTTTTTCGCGGTTTTTAATTTGCGATTTTTCATCTTGCATTGAAACCACAACGCCAGTTGGAATGTGCGTGATTCTAACTGCCGAGTCAGTTGTATTTACAGATTGTCCGCCCGGGCCACTTGAGCGAAAAACGTCAATTCGTAAATCTTTTTCTTCAATTTTAATGTCCACTTCTTCAGCTTCTGGAAGCACGGCAACTGTTGCGGCAGAAGTGTGAACTCGCCCTTGATTTTCAGTTTCTGGAACGCGCTGAACACGATGCACACCAGATTCAAATTTTAAACGCGCGAAAACTCCACGCCCAGAAATTGAAGCAGAAGCGTCTTTGTAGCCGCCAAGACCCGTGTCGTTAATTGCCAAAATTTCAAATTTCCATTTTCTTCTTTCGGCATATTTTTGATACATGGCAAAAAGCTTGTAAGCAAAAAGTGCCGCTTCTTCGCCACCAGTTCCAGCGCGCACCTCGAGAATTGCGTTTTTTTCATCCGCTGCATCTTTTGGCAAAAGAGAAATTTTAATTTGTTGCTCAAGCTCAGGAATTTTTTTAGATAAATCGAAACGCTCTTGTTCCAACATGTTGCGCATGTCTTGATCGGTTGTAAGCGGCAAAATTTCATCAATTTCTTCCGCTTCTTTTTGCGCTTTGCGATATTCGCCAATCAGCTCCACAACAGGCACCATGTCGGAATGTTCTTTTGAAACTTTAGCAAAAGTTTGACCCAAACTAGAAGGATCCAACAATTTTTTTTCAAGCTCGGCAAATTTGGTAACAATGCCGTTTAGTTTTGGCGTGAATGACATTAATTTTGAAATTGATTTATTTTTGGATGTTTTAGAGAGTGCAATTTTATACTCTAAAACCAAGGGTTTTCAAAAATTACAAAACAAAATCAATGGATTCAAAGAATTTCTACGTCACTTCACCAATTTATTACGTGAATGACGTTCCGCATATTGGTCACGCTTACACTTCCATTGCTTGCGACACTTTGGCAAGATTTAAAAGATTGTCTGGTAACAATGTTTATTTTCTAACCGGAACTGACGAACACGGGCAAAAAGTTGAAAAATCGGCTTTGGCGCGAGGCAAAAATCCGCAAGAATTTTGTGATGAAGTTTCAGAAAAATTTCGTGAATTAGCAAAAACTCTGCAGCTTTCAAATGATGATTTTATTCGCACCACGCAAGAACGTCATAAAATTTCTGCGCAGAAATTTTGGGAAATTTTAGAAAAAAACGGCGCGATTTACAAAGGAACTTACGAAGGTTGGTACGCAGTTCGTGACGAAGCTTTTTACGCAGAAGATGAATTGATAAATGGCAAAGCTCCAACTGGCGCGGAAGTTGAATGGCACAAAGAAGAAAGCTATTTTTTCAAACTTTCAGCTTTTCAAGAAAAATTACTAACGCTTTACGAAGCTGTGCCTGATTTTATTCAACCGAAATCGCGCTACAATGAAGTGGTTTCTTTTGTGAAAGGCGGGTTGAAAGATTTGTCAATTTCGCGCACTTCTTTTTCTTGGGGCGTAAAAGTTCCAAGCTCTGAAAAACATGTGATGTATGTTTGGCTGGATGCTCTTGCTAACTATTTGTCGGCACTTGGATTTCCTGACGAAAACGCCAAACTTTACCAAGATTTTTGGGTTAATGGCGCAGATTCTCCAATTCATATTGTTGGTAAAGACATTGTGCGTTTTCACGCTGTTTATTGGCCGGCTTTTTTGATGGCTGCAAATTTGAATATTCCTCACACCATTTACGCTCACGGCTGGTGGACAAATGAAGGGCAAAAAATTTCTAAATCGGTTGGCAATGTTATTTCGCCAATTGGCGAACTTGAATGGCTAGAATCTTTTGGAATTTCTCGCGAAGTGGCGATTGATTATTTCCGCTATTTTTTATTACGCGAAGTGCCTTTTGGCAATGATGGCGACTATTCTCGCACCAGTTTTCTTACGCGCATAAATTCGGAATTAGCGAATAATATTGGCAATTTGGCGCAACGCAGCTTGTCGATGATTTTCAAAAATTCTGACGGAAAAATTGTTGATTTTAGCGCTTACGAAGAAGCAAAAACCTTGTTAAAATCGGCGTATTTGTTGCAAGAAAATGTACAAAATAAAATGGCGAGTTTTGCTTTTGATCAAGCAATTAACGAAATCATTTCTCACGCTTCAAAATGCAACGAATGGCTGAATTTAAAAGCTCCGTGGAATTTGAAAAAAGAAAATAAAATTGCAGAAATGAATTTGGTTTTAAGCGTAATTGCTGAAAATTTGCGCGTAATTGCCATCGCTTTGCAGCCATTTTGTATCAACCTTGCGCCAAAAATTCTTGATATTTTACAAATCGAAAAAAATCAGCGCGGCTTTGATTTTATTGATGAAAAATATTCGCTAAAACCAGATCACAAAATTAACGAGCCAAAAGCAATTTTTCCAAGGCTTGAAAATAAAACTTCTTAAAATTTATGAAAAAAATTTCTTCAGTAATCATAATTTGTTTGCTTTCGGCTTGTAGCCTGATTCCGCAAAATCGTGTAAATACAATAAGCTTTTCTGGCAAAGCTGAAATTAATACAGCTCCCGATGTTGCAACCTTTACTCTCGCTGCAAGAGTTGAAGATAAAGATTTAGTTTCTGCTCAACAAAAAATGACTAAACAAAGCAATAAAGCTCTGGAACTATTGGCTAAAAAGGGCATTAATAAAAACGACATCACAACAGAAAATTACAACACCAGTCCAAGATATTATTACCAACCAGCCATTTGTGAAAAAGAAATTTGCAGAGCCGGAAAAAGAATTTTAACGGGTTTTGAAACCAGCCAAACAATTTCATTTAAAGTTAGAAATATTTCTCAAGCTGGCGAAATATTGAGCGAGTTAGCGCAGCTTGAAATTGCTGAGGTGAATGGGCCAAATTTTATTGTTGAAAATTCAGAAAAACTAAAATCAGAAGCGCAAGCACAAGCAATTGCACAAGCCAAATCTGAAGCAGAAACAACAGCAAAAAATTTGGGAATTACTCTAAAGAAAATCGTTGGTTTTTCAGAAAATAATTCGTCATTTCAGTATAAAGCAATGGCATTTCGTGGTGCTGCAATGAGCGCGGACGAGTCAGCTTCTGCTCCGCAATTAGAAACTGGACAGCAAAAAATTAGCTCTTTTGTTACAATTACTTACGAAATTGAGTAACATTTTTTTCTGCAAGATTTTGTACAAAATTCATTCTTTCTTCGGCTTTCTTTGTTAGCTCAGAAACCTCAATTTCGCTCGCATCTTTTGGCACATAAATTGCTTGATCGTCGCAAATAAAACATATTGTTGAAAAGGGCAGCGGAACTAAGAATTTATCCCAAGTTTTTAATCTGATAAAACGAGATGCGGCGTAAGAAATTGGCAAAATTCCCGCTCCAGAAATGCGAGCAATATTTAACATTTCGCCGTTAATTTTTTGGCTCGGGCCCCTTGGTCCATCTGGAGTTATTGCAATTGCGCCACCATTTTTTAAGCTGGTAAAAATTTTTCTAAAATTAGCAATATCAATGCCTCGCGATGCTTTGCGAGAATCTCGAGTAGAACCAAGAATCGGCTCTGAACCAAACCTAGCCATAATTTTGCTGATAAACTGCCCATCTCCGTGGCGCGATGCCAGAGCAAAAGTTTGACGGTTTTTATTAGCCTTTTTTATCATCAACACAAAAAACGGAGCCAGCATTAAACGATTGTGCCAAATGGCTGCAAACAAAGGCTTGGGGCTTTTTGCCAACTTCTCTAAAACCTCTTTATTCACAAAAACTTTTCTGCTGCTGAAAAAAACCAGCTTCATGTAAGAAATAAAAATGAAGCAGATTAGTGCTTGAAAAGCTTCTGTGTAAAAGAGTTTTCTTAGTAATTGCTTGAATTTCGTCTTAACATCATACCATTCAATTTTGGTTTGAATGCCAAGAATATTTAGTTTTTTTGCCATTAAATTTTGTGATTTTGACTAAAGTTTAAATAATTTTAAGAATGTGAGCTCCTTATTCATAAGGCTTGTCGTGGTTAGTTTACCTAAAGTTTACCTAAAGTTTACCTAAAGTTTACCTAAAGTTTTATCCATCTTGGATTTCTATTATTTCCTATATTTTGGATAGTCCCATCTTTTTTTGACATCTCCTGCAGAAGATTTTCTATTTTTTTCTTTTTTGCCTCAGTGTTCAAAATTTCTGATAATTTTTTAATTAAAAGATTGTCAATTTCTTTTCTTGAAGCTTCTTTATATCGACCAAGAAATTGCAAAATCACGTCTTTATAATAAGACTTATCAAAAGCCTTATTCTTTATAAACTCAGCCTTTTGATCTACAATTTCTGCAACTTCCGCAGAGATAAAATAGTTAGGCTTTCTGCCATCAACTAATTTTTGTTTTTTTAAAAGCCTGATCCCATCATCGCTGAGCGGTATTTTTTTCTGAACATAATCTAGCAAAATAATTGTGGTCAACTCTAGCTCTCTTTCCATCAAAATTTGAGAGAATTTTTCGTCAATCACGCGCCCGTAAATTTCTAATCTAACATTTTTTGAATCGCTTTTACTGTAGTCTGGCATCGGGAAAAATCTTTTTTTCTGCCCAAGAAACATCTTGTTAATTCCGTATCCTCTTTTGTCGATCATGCCAAGATTCACCATCGCATTTACCAAAAAATCATTCCGATAATTCTGGGCAATTTTTTCACCAGTAGCATATTCCTCAGCTCTTCCTTCAAAAAAACTTCCAGCATTTACAAAAATTAATCGATCCGCTTTTTCAGTTAGAATTATACGAGAATTCAGAAAGTAATCTTGATGAGCTATGCAGTTGTAAAGAGCTTCTAGAATAACCTCTTCATCATATTTATTTACTTCGCGTGCCAACAATTCATGTGATGGAAAAAATTTATATTTGGTATTGCGAATTCTTTTCCAAATCTCGGAGGTGCAAAGCAGGAACGGCGGATAAAAATGCTCGTAAGATTTCTCCTCAATGGTTTCTAATCCCCAAGTAATTTCGGCAACATTAAGATTTTTTAGGTGATGTCTCGACTCTCTCTTTCCAAGCAACAACAACGCGGCGTTGGTTATTTTACCCCCGATTAAAACTTCTGCTTTGTTTAAAAAAGTTGCAACATCCCAATTATCAATTTCCTTAAGGTAGCGCGCATTTTCTCTACGCTCTTTAAATTTCTCTTTAGCCTTTAACAAAGCTTGTTCATCAAGATCTTCAATGGTTGCTAATTCTGCAATTTGCGCCGACCAATCGACCCCAGAATTACAAATTTTTCTCAAAAGGTCCGAATATTTCGTCTCATTTAAATTAACATTGTGACTATCCACCCGCCCCCAAGCAATTTTATTGTAAATTGTTGGACAGCCCTTTGCAGCTAGAAATTTAAACAAAACAACAGGCTTTTCTTTGTAAGAAAAATGATGAATTTCAAATTTAATTTGCGGACTAACAAAATTTCTAAAATGCAGATTTAGCGACTTTTGATTATTGTCATTTTTAAAATTTCTAACCGTGCCCACAACCTTACAAGTCTTGTCATCAACACCAAAAACCAAAAACCCGAAATCTTCATTTTTCAGACAAGCTCCGTTGGAAAGGGCGGAAAAATATTTTCCCATCTCTTCAACGCTGTAATCATTTTTTTTAAACTCAATAAACTCACATTCGCCCCTTTTGAGCAGCTCTTCCAAAAGTTTCTGTAATTCGATTTCGGTCATTTGGTGAAATGATTTAGTTGCCTAAATTTTCTGTCCAGTGCTTGCCCAATCTTTAACAAAAACTTCTAAACCTTTGTCGGTTAGCGGGTGAGAAATTAATTGTTTTAAAACTTTGGCAGGAATTGTTGCAACGTCTGCGCCCATTCTGGCGGCGGCTGTGATGTGAATTGGGTTTCTAATTGAAGCAACTAAAACTTCAGTTTTAAATTCAGGATAGTTGGCGTAAATGTCGCAAATTTCTTCGATTAAAGTCATGCCGTCTTGACCGATATCGTCAAGTCTGCCAACGAATGGAGAAACAAAAGTTGCGCCAGCTTTTGCAGCTAAAATTGCTTGTGCGGCAGAAAAGCAAAGTGTCACGTTGGTTTGAATTCCTTTGTCAGAAAAATATTTACAGGCTTTTAATCCATCTAAAGTCATCGGCAATTTGATGCAGACATTTTTAGCAATTTTGCTTAAAATTTCACCTTCGCGAACCATGTTTTCATAGTCGGTTGCAGCCACTTCTGCGCTCACTGGACCAGAAACAATCGCGCAAATTTCAGCGATTACTTCTTTAAAATCGCGGCCTGATTTGGCGATTAAACTTGGGTTGGTAGTTACGCCGTCAAGCAATCCATAAGAAGCGATTTCTTTGATTTCGGAAATTTCGGCAGAATCAACAAAGAATTTCATAAAAGTTGTTTTGTTTGAAGTTTAAAGGGAGGAATATTTTGCACAGATCAAAATAACTTTTTTAAAGAATCTTTTCAACCTCTTAAATGTCTAAATTTTTTGCTCAGGTTTTATTACCTTTAGCACTTGATGAAACTTTTAGCTACCTTGCTGAATCGCAAATAAAGCGTGGCGATGTTGTGTGCGTTGAATTTGGTCGGAAAAAAATTTGGGGAGTGGTTTTTGCAATTAGCAATGAAGCTCCAGCGGGAATTTCGCAAGCAAAAATCAAACCTATTTTAGAAATTAATTCACGTTTAAAATTAAGCGAAAATCATCTAAAGTTTATTTCAACAATTGCCTCTTATAACCTTTGCAGTCGTGGCTTGGTGTTGCGCGCTTTTATTGGAATTTTAAATTCTGACAAAACAAAAAAAGCTTCCAAAAATTTAACTCAAAATGTCGCGCCAGAAAATTTTAATTTAAAAACTTTGCTTCCCAAACAGCAGGAAATTTTTGACGAGTTACAACAAAAAAAACCGCCGGTAACTCTTTTGGACGGCGTTACTGGATCAGGAAAAACCGAAATTTATTTTGCGTTAATTGCCGAAATTTTAACCAAAAATCAAGATTCTCAGATTTTAATTTTATTGCCCGAAATCGCTTTAACCAGCCAACTACTTTTGCGCTTTGAAACCCAATTTGGTTTTGCGCCAGCTTTATGGCATTCAAAAATTTCTCAAAAAAATAAGCGCGAAATTTTTTATGGCATCGCCGCAGGAAGTGTTCGAGTTTTAATTGGCGCGCGCTCGTCTCTGCTTTTACCTTTTAAAAATCTGCAATTAATTATTGTGGATGAAGAGCATGATTCATCTTTTAAACAAGAAGATGTTTTCAATTTTAACGCTCGCGACATGGCAATTGCCAAAGCAAAGTTAGAAGAATTTCAAGTAATTTTATCTTCAGCAACGCCAAGCGTTGAAACTTATGCCAACGCTGTTTCTGGAAAATTTCATCACCTAATTTTAGAGCAAAGATTTGGACAAAAAAATGACATTGAATTAGTTGATTTGCGACAAGAAAAAATGCAAAAAAATGAGTTTTTATCGCAAAAATTACGCGAAGAAATCGCCTTAAATTTAGGAAAGAATAAACAAAGTTTGCTTTTTTTAAATCGTCGCGGATACGCGCCAGTCACGCTTTGCAAAAAATGCGGCAAAAAATATCAATGCTCTGATTGTGACTTTCATTTGGTGTTGCACAAATCTAAAGAAAAACTCACCTGCCACCATTGCGGACATCAAGAGAAATCTGAATCTCATTGCAAATTTTGCGGCGAAAAAGATGCAATAATTTCAGTTGGTGCGGGAGTTGAAAAAATTGAAGAAGAAGTGCGGCTCACTTTTCCCAATGCCAGAATCGCGCTTGCCACTAGCGATAATGTAACAAGTTTTTCTGACGTTGACGAATTGGTGAAAAAAATTCTCAACAACGAAATCGACATTA
>CAYWVI010000003.1:0-63536 GCA_964461905.1 uncultured Rhizobium sp.
GAAATGTTTGAAGAGTGTAATCTAAATCAAAAATCACTCCAGAAAGGCATAAAAAGCGATGATTTAAATCATCGGAATTTTTTAAGTCAGGATTTCCAACCTCATCAATGTAAATACGATATTTCTTCATTGGGTTTAATGTTTGGTTGTAGTGATTTTCTCCACACTAAAATAAGCCTCACTCTCATTCAAGCTTGGCGGTAGCACGGGATTTTGTGGCTTTTAGCAACTTGTAAAAAAATGTTAATTTTGTCGGTATTGTCAATTTCAAGGTTAATTGAAGCGGTTAAAAATTCTGGTAAAAAATGCGCTTTTAAAAATGCGGTTTGGTAAGAAATTAAGGCGTAAGCGGCGGCGTGTGATTTGTTAAAACCGTATCCGGCAAATTTATCAACCAGATCAAAAATTTCGCCTGCTTGTTTTTCTGGAACTCCGTTTTTCATTGCGCCTTCAGTAAAAATTGCGCGCTGTTGATCCATTTCTTCTTTAATTTTTTTACCCATGGCGCGGCGTAGTAAATCTGCTGCACCAAGGCTGTAGCCTGCTAAAACTTTGGCAATTTCCATTACTTGTTCTTGATAAACAATTACTCCGTAAGTTTCTTTTAAACAATTTTCTAAAAGTGGGTGAGGGTAGTTGATTGGCTCAGTTCCATGTTTGCGACGAATGTAAGTTGGAATATTATCCATTGGGCCGGGGCGATAAAGCGAAATTAGGGCAATAATATCTTCAATTTTGTCAGCTTTCATTTGGCGTAAAACTGAACGCATTCCCGAAGATTCAATTTGAAAAACGCCAATTGAATCGCCAGTTGCAAGCATTTTAAAAGTTTGTTCGTCATCAAGGCGAATGTTGGAAATATCAATTTTTATGCCACGAGTTTTTTCAATTAATTTTACAGCTTCAAAAATTGTAGTTAGGGTTTTTAAACCTAAAAAATCGAACTTTACTAGCCCCGCGCTTTCAGCATATTTCATTGAATAACCAACTGCTGGCATGCTGCTTCCTTCATCATTGTAGAGCCCGCAAATTTGATTAAGCGGTTTGTCGCCAATTACAACCCCAGCAGCGTGAGTTGATGCGTGACGATTTAGACCTTCAAGTTTAAGTCCAATATCAACCAATTTTGTGACTTGTGGATCATCTTTAATTGCTTGCTGCAAATCTTTATCCATCTCAATGGCTTTTTCTAAAGTCACGGCTTCAATGGCGTTGAAGGGAATTAATTTACAAATTCGATCAACTTGGTTGTAAGGCATTTGCAAAACACGACCAACGTCTTTAAGCACAGCGCGGGCTTGCAATTTTCCAAAAGTAATAATTTGGGCGACGTAATCTTTGCCGTATTTATTTTGCACGTAATCAATCACTTCGTCGCGGCGCGATTGGCAGAAATCAATATCAAAATCGGGCATTGAAACGCGATCTGGATTTAAAAAACGCTCAAAAAGCAAGCCAAAACGAATTGGATCAAGATCAGTAATTTGTAAAGACCAAGCAGCAATTGAACCTGCGCCCGAGCCTCTTCCCGGTCCAACTGGAATCTGATTATTTTTTGCCCATTTAATGAAGTCAGATACGATTAAGAAATAGCCGCAAAAATTCATTTTAGTAATTACCGACAGCTCAAAATCAAGGCGGGCAAAATATTCTTCGCGAATTTTGATTTGTTGTTCTGCAGAAATTTCTTCTAGCTCAAATTTGCGCAACAATCTTAGTTCTAAGCCTTGATAAGCTTGGTTTTTTAACTCTTGTGCTTCGTCAAAATTTGGTTCGTTGCTAAATCTTGGCAAGGTTGGTGGTCTTTCAAATGCCATTACGTGGCACTTTTTGGCGATATTTACAGTGTTTTCAATCGCTTCTGGAATGTCGCAAAAAAGCTCTTCTAAGGTTTTTTGATTTTTGAAATATTGTTGTGAGGAAAATTTCTTACGGTTGGCTTCAAAAAACGTGGTTCCTTCACCAATACAACTCAAAATATCTTGAGCCTCATGCATTTGGTCGGTTAAAAAATAAACGTCGTTAGTTGCCACCAAAGGCAGAGAATTTTTAAAAGCTAATTCAATAAATTTTTCTTCAATTGATTCTTCGTTTTTGGTTTTGTGACGTGTGATTTCAATGTAAAAATTGTCAGCAAAAATTTGTGCCAATTCTTTAGTTAATTCTTGAGCTTTGTTGTCTTGATTTTCTAAAAGCATCTTGCCGATTGCGCCTAAAACTCCACCTGAAAGAGCAATTAATCCGGCGGATTTTTCTTTTAAAAGCTCAAAAGAAACGTTGGGCGAAATGCCATTTTGTCGGTTTAAAAAAGAGTGGCTAACAAGATACATTAAATTTTCGTAGCCTTCTTGATTGCGCGCAATTAAAGGCAAAACAGAAAGCGATTTTTCGATGTCGAGATTAGAAAGATTTTTATTAGAATTATCTCCCAAATTAACCAAAATTTCGCAGCCAATAATTGGTTGAATTCCCGCCTTTTTGCAAGTTGAAGAAAATTCAAGTGCGGCAAAAAGATTTTGGCAGTCCATAATTCCAAGAGCTGGCAGCTTTTCAGATGCTGCAGTATTTACAAGATCAGCAACCTTAATTGCGCCTTTGCAAAGTGAATAAGTTGTGTGATTGCGAAGAGGAATGAACATTATTGATGTAGAGATTTAGTTTCTGTTGAGCTTTTCCAGTAATCGTGATTTATTTTGTTGTAACCTCTTTCTTCTTTAAACTTTTGAAAATCGTCACTTCCAACTGATGGAAATTCGTCTTTTATTTCATTGGCGAGAATGGACAAAACTTTATCCCCCAACTTTTCTGAATAAGAACCTCTTAAAGCCTTCTCATACCAAGAGTTTAGGTCGTCCAGAGTAATTATTGATTGTATTTTAGACTGCCATCCAATTTGGCTTAAAAGTGATTTAATAATATTTTTTTCGGCGGTTTTACAGACGATTATAATTTTATCAGATCTGATTGATGTAACTACATTTTCGGCTAATTCTTCATCGAGAGATAAATGTTTTATTTGTACTACAGAGCCAAAATTAGCGTAAATATCTAACCCTCGATCTGCGGCATTAGTAACACCAACTCTATGAAAATGGGCGTTTAATGTTTTGCGATTATTATCTTTATCTAAGTTTAAAACTTTTTCTGCAAACTCAGAAAATTCTTGTAAGATATGTTGGTTTTTTTCATCAAAATAGATGTCTATTTTGATATCAATTGAGGTCACTAGTGCCTCAAATAGTGCGTAGACTACCATCTCAAAAATCTTATCTAGGCTTCTCTTTAAACCAGCTTGATTCCAAAATTGTTCAAGAAAACTTTTTAGTTCAAATGTGTTGCTAGAGCTATTTAAGCAGTAGCTTAAAGCGGATTCTAATTGTAAATGTTTACTCTCAAAAGCGTTGTAAATGTAGGCCTCAACCGCTCCATTATTCTTAATATTTTCATCACCTAAAATTGATAATATTTTAGGTGTTATGGCATTTTCTTCAAACAGGTTATCTTGGAATTTTGCACTTGATGTGCTTACTCTTCCAAGAAATTGAAAGCATATTAGATCTCTCCATTTTTTAGATTTATTTCGATAGGTTTCTAGATCTAGCAAATTAATGCCTAGTTGAGGGTTGGTTCTGTGCATAAATAATATTTCAGCGATCTGAATTGGTTTATACAGGTGAACTCTTGATTTTGTTATAAGTTTATCAATCGCCTGCTTGGCTAAGTCTAAATCGCTAAGCTCTTTTTTTCCCATAAATCGAATAATTGAATTTGATACTGCTCTGAGGTTTTTTGCTCAATGCTATTTAGCATGGAATTAGCAACGGCTTTTATCACTGGAACAGAAACACTATTGCCAGCCTGTTTTTTTAACTGGGTATAAGGAACAACAATTTTAAAAGAATCTGGAAAACCTTGTAATCTTAATAATTCTCTTGGTGTAGGTCTTCTGATTCCATTAACCAAAAGATAATTATGCGATGCTCCAGCTCTTAATGCGCAAGAATATTTTAGAGCCGATATATTACCGCTTTTATTTTCATGCCATATTGATGGAATTGGGTAATTCTCTTTAACCTTTTCTTTTCTCTTCTTTTGAATTTCTTCAGAGGCGTAATATTTTTTATCTACGAATTTTTCATCCTCAAGAACACCAGATAAATCTGGTTTTACATCGAACGGCTTTGGAAAAGAAAATTTAATATTTTCTCTAAATCCAACAATTATTGTTCTTTCCCGTTTTTGCGGAACTCCAAAATCAAGAGAATTTAAAACTGTGTGATGCACAAAATATCCTAAATTCTCCAGATGTTCAATTATTGTTTTAAAAGTTCTTCCCCCGTCGTGAGATTTTAAATTTTTTACGTTTTCTAACATAAAAGCATAAGGCTTCTTTATCTTTAGAATCTCTTCGATGTTAAAAAATAAAGTTCCCCTCGTATCTAAAAATCCTTTTCTATCTCCGCATATGCTAAATGCCTGACATGGAAAACCTCCAAGCAATATGTCGTGATCTGGTATGCTTTTTGGATCTATTTTTGTTATATCTCCGTAAGGTTTCTCATTGAAGTTGGCTTCGTAAGTATCTTGAGCAAACTTATCCCATTCAGAAGAAAAAACGCATTTACCACCTACAGATTCAAAACCTAGTCTAATACCTCCGATTCCTGCGAATAGATCAATAAATTTAAATTTGTGGCTGCGGTTTTTTATCATTATTTTACCAAAAAAATCAAACAAACTCCAATTAATGCAGCAATGATTCCAGAAAGCAAATCGTCGAACATTACGCCGAATCCGCTTTTAAAATTGCGGTCGCAATAGCCGATGAAAGAGGGTTTTTTAATGTCAAAAAATCTGAAAAGAACAAAGCAAAAAAAGAGGTGGGCGGCGATTAAAATTGGCTGTGAAAAATATTTTTCAAAAAGCAAAGAAAAAGTAATTTGCAGCGCAATTATTTGCCCAACGGTTTCGTCTAAAACAATTGACTGGTGATCCATTTCGCCAAATTGTTTGGCGTAAATTGGTGAGGCGATGCAGCCGTAAATAAACGCCGCAACAAGAAAAATTCCCCAAAAAATATTTTGAGATTGCAGCGAAACTTGGTGATTAAAAAAGAACAAAGTCAAAAAAAACCAAAAAAGCAAAGAGGTAAAACTACCAAATGTTCCGGGAGCTTTTTTTGCTTTGCCAGAGTAGAAAAATGTCAGAAAAAATTCGTGAAGTTTTAGCATGTTTTAAAAAGATTGTTAGCGGCACTTAAGGTGAGAGGTAAATTAGCAAAATAAAACTCTTACTGCCAAATCTCAACCACCTTATTGTCGAGTAAAAATTGGTTTAAATAAGTTCCATTTTCGGCAATTTTTTGTAGATCTTTTTCTTTGCCGCTTTCGTCAAAAAACACCTCAGCAACAAAGCGACCGTAAATGTCGGTTTTGTTAGTTTTGACGATTAAAAATTTCACCGCACTTAAAGTTTTTTTCAAAAATGCCGTCGCTTTTTTGCCTTCGGCTGTTGCACTTTCGGCGGCGTTGATTTTGGCAAGGCGAAGAATTTCGCGGTGCTTAACACCAAATCCCAAATCGAGTTTAACGTGAATGGTGTCGCCGTCAACAATGCGCTCTACTGTGGCAATGTAGGTGTAATCGCTTTTGGTGAATTCGGGTTTAGTTTTTTGCAATGCGGCAGAATTTTTTTCTAAAAAAATATTAAACCCCAAATCAATTTCACCTTCTTCATTCAAACTGTAAGTAAACAACTTGCCGCGTTTAACCTTTAATTGCGGAATTTTTTCGACAGATTTTTTAACAATTTTTTTCTGCTTTTTTACCGCGGCGATTTCTTCTTGCAGACGGTCGCTGCCAAGCGATTTTTCAATTACCAAATTTTCTAATTGTTGCCGAGTTTCTTCATCTTTTACGGCAATTAAACTTCGGTAATGGCTCCAGCTTAAAGAGTTTTTTTGCTGTGGCATCTGCGGATAATTTTTGTAAAATGCGCGCATTTGGTAGAGGGCGGTTTTTTTAATTTGCGTGTCAGTGGTTAGCTGCAAAAAAATTTTCTCGCCGTATTCCGCTTTGTCTTGCCCCTGCAAATACAAATCAATTTCTTTGCCAATTTTCCAACTCATTAAAACTTTTTGGTAATCAACAGATTCAACAATATTTTTCTGAGTTTTGCTGATTGTCTGACGAATTTTTGTCAGCAGTTTTTTGTAATTTTGAGAAGAAATTTCCATTGGGGTTAAAGCCTTTTATTTAAAGGGTTAGTAAGGTTTTTTTCTGAATTTTCCACTTACGTGGAAAATTCAGAAATTTTGTAAAATTTCGCGGTAGGTTTTGTGACTACTCAATCGCTTCTAAAAACTTTTTAGCGTTAAGTTTAGTCACAACTTTTTTACCAGTTTTTGCCTCTAATTCTTTGCGAGCATTTCCGGCAATTGCACCACCTTGTTTTGCCACTTTCTTACTTTGCGCGTAATTTTTGGGATTTGTGGCTTGTGAAATATCTTTAGTCGAAGCCTCAGCCAACATGTTCAAAATAAGCTCAGTATTAGTCATGTACTCGCAATTTTTTATTTTTTTAATCGAGCGAGTTGCAATCGCTTTGCTCTTGTTGTCACGTAAATTCTCTTTTTTTAAACCCTTCAAAGCCTTGTATTCCTTGGTGCTTTTCCCGCTCCAGCTTTTGGTAATAATGTCAGTGAGGCTAGCAAATTCTTGCCCCTCTCTAAGTCCGAGTCGCTTCCACTCGTCGGTTAATTCTTTTCTAATCTCGATGCTTTTTAGTCGCTGATTGATCCAACTTTGAGAATATCCAAGATTCAAATATTGCTGCAAAGCGCGATCAATTGAAAGCTCAGGATCTTGCATTTCGTCCAATCTTTCACTTCCTACTTTTGCCAACCACAGTTTGAAAGGTTCAGCTTTTGGTGAAGGAATTGATTGTATTAGACGAAAGATTTGTTCGGTGGTGGCGACGTCGGTCATTCGCATTTTACCGTCTTCTGCTTCCATTTTTAAACGGTTACAATTTGTAACCGTTTCATTCCCTTCTTTTAAAAGACGGTGCTTTAGAACCTTCCAATAATTTCTAGCTCCTTGGTAATTGGCTTGATCTGTTAGCACTTCAACCACATCCACAACAGAAAAATACCATTGCTCTTCAGTTTCATTCCAAGAGGTGCGAACTTTTTTTTGTTCAAATAATTTTATTTCATTTTGCTTTTTCATTTTTTGGTTTTTTGTTTTTTGGTAAAATAAGCTAACAGTGTCTAAAACCTCTTCAAAATCTCAAAGTAAGTTTTTTGCAATTCTTCGATTTCAGAAACCTCAGCAAACTCGTCAATTTGGTGGGCGGTTTTGTTGACTAAGCCAATTTCAACAACTTCGGCGTAGTCTTTAATGAAGCGCGCGTCAGAAGTTCCGCCAGTGGTGCTCATTTCTGGAGTTTTGCCAGTAATTTTTTTAACTGCTTCAACAACAATTGGTGCTAAAAATTTTGGATCGCTTAAAAAACTCTCGCCTGATGTGCGGTGTGTCAGTTCAAATTTTGCGCCAAATCCAACGGTTTTTTTGCAGGCGTATTCAACTAAATCCAAAATTGATTGTGAAGTGTGTAAATCGTTAAAACGCACGTTAAACGCCGCTTCAGCCTCGTTTGGAATTACATTTCCGCCAAGATTTTGTGACGTAATTGAAGTGATTTCAAGATTGCTTGGATCAAAGAATTTTGTGCCTTCGTCGAGTTTGTGATCTTTTAAAATCTTCAACAAATTAATCAAAATTGTAATTGGATTTAAGGCATTTTCAGGGTAGGCGACGTGACCTTGTTTGCCGGTGATTTTTACTTTAAAGCCAATCGAACCACGGCGTCCGATCTTAATCATTTCGCCAAAATTTTTTGGATTTGTTGGTTCGCCAACCAAACAATGCGAAATTTTTTTGCTGGATTTTTGCATCCATTCCAAAACTTTTGCTGTGCCGTTAACGCCGTCGGCTTCTTCGTCGTTGGTGATTAAAAAGCCAATGCCAAAATCAGGATTTTTTTCTGCCAAAAATTCTTCAGCCGCAGAAACGAAGCAGGCAATGGCGCATTTCATGTCGGCGGCACCACGACCAAAAAGTTTGCCGTCAATAATTTTTGCAGCAAATGGATCGTGTGTCCAAGAGGCTTTGTTGCCTTCGTTTACAACGTCGGTGTGACCAGCGAAATACAAAACACGTTCAGAATTTTTGGGATTAAAAACGGCGTGAAGATTATTTACTTTGTAAGAATTTGAGCCTTCAAACTCGAGGTAATCGCAGGTGAATCCTAAGTTTTTTAGGTAATTTCCAAGAAAATTTAAAACTTCTTCATTAACGCCGCTGTAAGAAGGAATTTGAATTAATTTTTGAGATAATTGTGTAGCGTTGAGTTTCATGGTTGAAATTTTTTTGATTAAAAAAAGAATGGCCCGAGTTTTTATTTTCCCCTCATCTTCAAATCAATCAACAATGTTAGACATTAAATGGATTCGCGAAAATCCTGAGCTTTTCGACGCTGCAATGCAAAAACGTGGCGCAGAATTTCGTGCAGCAGAAATTTTAAAACTTGACGAAGAAAAGCGTAAAAAAACTTCTTTAATTCAAGAGTTGCAAGCCAAGAGAAATAAGTTGGTGCAAGAGGTTGCGGTTTTGAAAAGATCTGGCGGAGATGCTTCAAAAATTTTTGAAGAATCAAAAAAAATAAATGTTGAATTAGCTGCTGCTGAAAATGATTTTTTTGTTGATGAAAAATTGAACACGCTTTTGGCGGTAATTCCCAATGTTCCAAACGATTCAGTTCCTGTTGGAAAAGACGAAAACGAAAATGTTGAAATTGAAAAATTTGGCGAGCCAGCAAAATTTTCTTTCACAGCAAAACCGCACGACGAACTTGGCGAAAAGCTTGGAATGCTTGATTTTGAGCAATCTTCGCAAATGTCGGGTGCGCGTTTTTCAACTTTAAGCGGACAGTTGGCTCGTTTGGAGCGCGCACTTTCTAACTTCATGCTTGATGTTGCGCTTGAAAATGGCTACACCGAAGTTTCGCCGCCAAATTTGGTGCGCGACAACGCCATGTTTAATTCGGGGCAATTACCAAAATTTTCGGAAGAGGCTTTTGTAACTACAAATGGTTACTGGTTAATTCCAACTTCAGAAGTTTCTTTGGTGAATTTGGTGGCTAAAAAAACGCTGAATGAATCGCAACTGCCAATTCGCTACACGGCTTTTACGCCTTGTTTTAGAAGCGAAGCGGGATCAGCAGGAAAAGACACAAAAGGTTTAATTCGTCAGCATCAATTTAAAAAAGTTGAGTTGGTTTCAATCACTTCGGCCGAAACTTCTGACGCTGAACATGAAAGAATGACTAACATTTCTTGCGAAATTTTGCGTCGCCTAAATTTGCCTTTCCGCAAAATTTTGCTGTGCAGCGGCGACATGGGTTTTGCATCACAAAAAACTTACGATTTAGAAGTTTGGTTGCCGAGCCAAAATAAATATCGTGAAATTTCTAGCTGTTCAAATTGCGGCGATTTTCAAGCCAGACGCGGCGCGATAAAATATAAAAACGCAGAAGGAAAATCTGTTTTTGCCCACACTTTAAACGGATCAGCCTTGGCGGTGGGTCGCACACTTTTGGCGGTAATGGAAAATTATCAAAACCAAGATGGCTCAATTAACGTGCCAGAGGCTTTGGTGAATTACATGAATGGTGTAAATATTATAAAATAATAGATTTCATCATTTTGACTGGGTCTAAAATAATGAATAATATTTGGGCAGATTTTTTCCAAAGAAAACCAGCGCTGGACTGGGTTTGAAACCCAGTCCACAAGTTCATTTTTGTCAGATTCTGTTTTAGTTCTAAGCATTAGTTATTTTAGATAATTTTACATGAACGTGAGAACGGGATTGCAAATCCCGTCCTGCTCTAGTCTAAATATTATAAAATAATAGATTTCATCATTTTGACTGGGTCCCAGCGCTGGACTGGGTTTGAAACCCAGTCCACAAGTTCATTTTTGTCAGATTCTGTTTTAGTTCTAAGCATTAGTTATTTTAGATAATTTTACATGAACGTGAGAACGGGATTGCAAATCCCGTCCTGCTCTAGGGTGAAATCCGAGAATTATCACCCCATCGAATGACGGGGTCTAAAACATTGAATAATCTCTAGGTAGATTTTCTTTAGAAAACTGCTTGCTAAATTCGATCTCACTCATATTTTGCTCGCTCTTTTTCTTACTTACCAAACTAATTTAATAAAATGGCTAATACCAAATCAGCACAGAAAGCACTTCGCGGCAGCATTGCAAAAAATGTAGTAAACACTGCAAGAAAAAGCAGAATTAAAACTTTTATTAGAAAAGTTGAAGATGCAATCAAATCAAATGATGAACCAAAAGCTCGTGAAGCCTTCAAAGCTCTTGAGCCAGAAATTATGCGTGGTGTAACTAAAAAAGTTTACAAACTAAACACTGCCTCAAGAAAATTAACTAGAATCGCATCAGCAATTCGTAAAATTAACGCTAAATAATTTTAGCCCCTTTAGCCCTTTTTTATTAAAAAAACTTAGGGCTAAAGGGGTTTTTTATTTTTATTTCCTCATGCTTTCAAAATTTCGCTCTCTGTTTAGTAACGTCAAAATCGACTTCATGAAGCCTCATAAATTGGCATTAGTAATGTCGGTTGTATGCATAATTGGCTCAATAGCATTGGTTTTAGTAAAAGGCTTAAATTTTGGGATTGATTTTGCTGGAGGAATTTTAATTGAAGCCAGAATCGAAGGCGATTTTGATGTAGCAAAAATTCGTGAAGTAGTAAGTGCAGAAATTAAGGATGTGCAAATTCAAAATATCGATCAAAAAGATTTATTGATCCGCGTTGCTAAAACTGATGAAGAACAATTGGTTGTGGTAAAAAAAATCCAAGAAATTTTAGCTGCTAACTTTTCGAATATTGAATATCGCAAAGTAGATTACGTTGGTCCACAAGTTGGTTCTGAGTTAATTAAAAAAGGACTTTTGGCATTGTTTATGTCGTTCTTATTTATCATGATCTACATCTGGATTCGTTTTGATTGGCAATTTGGAATTGGTGGTATTTTTGCTTTATTTCATGATGCGGTGCTAACTTTAGGGTTTTTTTCAATTACTGGTTTAGAATTTAATCTAACTTCAATTGCTGCAATTCTTACAATCATTGGTTATTCAATAAATGACTCAGTAGTAATTTATGATCGTATTCGTGAAAATTTACGCCGTTATAAAAAAATGAATTTAGCTGATCTTATTAACTCTAGCACTAACTCAACATTAAGCAGAACAGTTTTAACTTCGGGGGTTACTTTAGTTTCTCTTTTAGCTTTAATGATTTACGGCGGAGAGGCTTTATACAGCTTTAGTACAGCAACTTTTGTTGGAATTTTAATTGGAACTTACTCGTCGATTTATATTTCAGCTCCAATTCTGCTCTATTTTGATCCAAGAAAAAAGGAAGAATAAAAAAATTAGTCCTTTATCCCTTCTGGATACAAAAACGCGACATGCGTCGCCACCGCCTTGCGGGGATCCACTTCCCGTATGTCAATGAGACACGGCGGGAAAAATTATTCATCAGATCCAAAAACTTCACTTTTTTGTACCCAGCCTTTTTTGTTATTTATCTTAATTCCGCACCAATCTTTTGAACATTTTAAATAATCGCCAATCACGTTATTTTCTAGGCGAAAAATAATACGTGATTTTTCATTATCTTTGCGATGCATGTTGATAAAACTTTTTTTGGTTTGAACCAAAAGAGTACGTTTTTTTGTCAGCAAACTTTGACTTACCCAACCAGTTTGACCTTCATAATCTTCAATCTCATTCCAATTATCATATTCGTTAATCACACGAACTGGCACGCCACGTAATTTAAAAGTAAATTTAATTGGATAATTTTGACCCGGACCAGCACGAACATTGGTTTCATTTGCGCGTAAAGAGGCAAAATAATTTACTTCGGTGATTGTGCGTGAGGCAAAAGCCGAGTTTGCAAAAAAGAATAATGAAATAAAAATTAAGATTTTTTTCATTTTTTATTTTTTGATTTTTCTTGATGAAATTTCAAACCACCTTGAGCAATTGCAATTTGTTTAGCGCGTGCAACAGCTAAATCATTTTCTACAACATTTTTTGTAATCACGCTGCCAGCACCAATAACTGCACCATCGCCAATCTCAACTGGCGCAACTAAAGCTGTGTTTGAACCAACAAAAACTTTTTTACCAATTTTGGTTTTAAATTTATTGTAGCCGTCGTAATTACAAGTGATTGTACCTGCGCCAATATTGCTTTCGTCGCCAATTTCAGAATCACCAATGTAACTTAAATGATTAACTTTTGCGCCGCGTTTTATTTGCGATTTTTTAACTTCAACAAAATTGCCAATACGTGCATTTTCTTCAATTTTAGTTTCGGGGCGAATTCTGGCAAAAGGCCCAACAACTACACCTGAAGCAATTTCAGCACCTTCAATATGTGAAAATGATTTTATCTCAACATCTTTGGCAATTTTAACTTTGGATCCAAAAACAACATTTGGATGAATTATAACGTCATTGGCAATTTCGGTGTCAAAAGCGAAATAAACTGAAGACGGATTGGGCATGCTCACGCCTAAATCAAGCATTTTACGACGAATTTGATTTTGTTTTATTTCTTCAACTTTAGCTAATTCAAAGCGAGAATTAACTCCTAAAACCTCAGAAATTTCAGTTTTAATAAAAGTGCGTTTTAACCCCATTTCACCAGCAATTCCAACAATGTCGGTTAAATAAAATTCGCCTGCAGCATTTTCATTTTTTACTTTTGCAAGCAAGGTGACAATTTTTGAGCCATCAACTGCCACAACGCCAGAGTTACAAAGGGCAATTTTTTTTTCTTCTTCTGAGGCATCTTTAAATTCAACAATTTTTTCAAGATGACCTTCCAAATTAACAACCAAGCGACCATAAGCGTTTTCTGACTCTTCTTCAAATCCCAAAATGCAAAGCGAAAAGTTTGCAAGTTTTTCAACCATTTTTTCTAGGGTAAAACGCGAGGTCAGGGGAGTGTCGCCATAAAGAATCAAAAGTTTTTCACCAAGGTTTTTAACTTCTTTTAACCCAGTTTCAACTGCGTGTGCTGTGCCTTTGCGTTCTTTTTGTAAAACAAAAGAAATTTTTGTTTCAGTGTGAGCGGCAATAATTTTTTCTTCAAAATTTTTCATTTCTTCTGAAACAACAATCGTGATGTTTTGTGGTTTTAAAGATTTAGCCTCATCAATCACCAAATTCAGCATTTCTCGCCCCGCCACTTTATGCATAACTTTTGGCAAATCTGATTTCATGCGCGTGCCTTTTCCAGCAGCAAGAATAATGATAGAAAGATTATTGGACATTTCGTTATTTGGGAAAAATTAAAAAAAGGGTTCGATTTTTTTAAAAACCGAACCCTTTTTCAACTAATTAGCTGATTTATTTACCAGCTTATTTTTTGCAATCCATGGCATCATGGCGCGAAGTTTATCGCCAGTTTCTTCAATTGGATGAGCTTTTCCTTTAGCGCGTAGAGCGTCAAAATTTTTCTTACCAGTGGCATTTTCGTTCATGAATTCTTTTACGAATTTGCCTTTTTGAATTTCTTTCAAAATTTTCTGCATTTCTTTTTTGGTTTTTTCAGTAACCACGCGTGGGCCGCGAGTTAAGTCGCCATATTCTGCTGTGTTAGAAATTGAATAGCGCATGTTAGCAATGCCGCCTTCGTAAAGAAGATCAACAATCAATTTCATTTCGTGAAGACATTCAAAATAAGCCATTTCTGGAGCATAACCAGCTTCAGTTAAAGTTTCAAAACCAGCTTGGATAAGGGCAGTAACTCCGCCGCAAAGAACTGCTTGTTCACCAAATAAATCGGTTTCGCATTCTTCTTTAAAATTGGTTTCAATAATTCCTGAACGTCCGCCGCCAACTGCTGAAGCATAAGAAAGAGCGGTTTTAAGAGCATTGCCAGAAACATCTTGCGCAACTGCAACTAAACAAGGAACTCCACCACCTTTAACATATTCACCACGAACTGTGTGTCCGGGACCTTTTGGCGCGATCATGATAACGTCTAAATCTTTTCTTGGTTTAATTAATTTGAAGTGAACGTTAAGTCCGTGAGCAAAAGCCAAAGTCGCGCCTTTTTTAAGATTTTTTTTCAAATCATTATTGTAAATTTCAGCTTGAAGTTCATCTGGAGTAAGAACCATCACAACATCAGCCCATTTTGCCGCATCAACATTTGAAAGAACTTCAAAACCAGCATTTTGTGCTTTTGCAATTGAGGCTGAACCAGAACGAAGAGCAATTTTGACTTCAACAACACCTGAATCTCTAAGGTTTTGAGCGTGAGCATGTGCTTGTGAGCCATAACCAATAATGGCAACTTTTTTGCCTTTTATGATATTTAAATCGGCATCGCGGTCGTAATAAACTTTCATGTTTTTTGATTTTTAGATTGAAAAAATGTGGTGTAAAAGGGGCAAAAAAGATATTGGGGCAATTGCACTTGTCAAGCAAGACATGAGCTGATGAAAAGAAGAGGCAACAAAAAGAAAAAGGAGCGGAATTTTATAATTCCGCCCCCTTAAAAAAATTATTGAAAAAAATTATTTTTTTACAGCGTCATAAAAATCCACAACACCAGTAGAAACATTATACATTCCACTGATGATGGCAATTTTACCTTTTTGATGAAGCTCGTGAATAATTTTACTTTCTTTGGTGATTTGTTTTACAACCATTTCAACGTTTATTGAGGCAACTTTTTCAACAAAATCTAGCTCTTGAAATTCAGATTTTGTTTTGATGAGTTTTGCTGCTTTTATTGAAGGTTTTATTTTCTTTAAAAGACCAGTGAGTTTTCCCATCTCAACATGACTGCAAGCTCCTTTTATTGCTCCGCAGCCACTGTGACCAAGAACCATTATTACTTTTGCCCCAGCAACTTTACAGGCAAATTCCATGCTTCCTAAAATGTCGTCATTTAAAACATTTCCAGCAATACGACAGCTAAAAATATCGCCTAATCCTTGGTCAAAAACCAACTCAGCAGAAGTGCGTGAATCAATACAACTTAAGATAAAAGCAAATGGGTGTTGTTGATCAGAAGTTTCGTTGACTTGCTGCAAAAGATTACGATTGAGTTTTAGATTATTAACAAAGCGTTTATTGCCTTCTTTTAATAATTTTACAGCTTTTGCAGGGCTCATTGAATCGCGAACTTCTTTTGTTAAAGCAGAAACTTCTTGATGCTCAGAATTTTGCAAAATGTTGCGTGCATGATAGTTATTGCGCAAAACAAAGAATGTTGCAAATCCCATGCCAATTCCAACTCCTTTAAGTAAGTCAAAATATAACATGCCAATAATTGTTGCTATGAAAGGGATAAAATTTTCTCTTCCAAGTAAATACACTTCTTTAAAAATTGATGGTTTTGCCAATTTATAACCAACCATCAAAAGAACGCAGGCAAGAGTTGCTAACGGAATCATGTTTAATAATCCCGGAATTGTTATTGCTGATATTAACAGTAAAAATCCGTGAGAAATTGTAGAAAGTTTAGTTTTGGCTCCAAAAGAAATATTTGCGCTAGAACGTGCAATTACTTGTGTGATTGGCAAACCGCCAATTAAACCTGAAACAATATTTCCTAAACCTTGGGCTTTTAATTCACGATTAGTTGGTGTGATTCGTTTTTGTGGATCAAGTTTATCAGCTGCTTCAACGCAAAGCAAAGTTTCAATACTGGCGATAATTGCCATTACCAAAGCCATTACATAAATTTGTGGATTTGTAATTTGTGAAAAATCAGGAATTGTAAATTGTCCTAAAAACTCACCAACATTGCTTGTAACAGGAATTTTTACAATTTGAGTTTCGTGCAAAGATAAAAATTGAGCTAAAACAATACCAACAACAACAGCAACTAACGGGCTTGGAATTGCTGCAAATAATTTATGTTTTTTAGATAAAATGGCATCCCATAAAATTAAAATTAGCATTGATACAAGAGCAATTATAACAGCGTTTGGTGTTATGTAATTCAGCATGTGAGATAGTTCAGAAAATGTATTAGTGCTATCAAGATTTTCAAAACCAAAGTCATTTTTAAATTCCAAATTATATCCAATTGCATGAGGAATTTGTTTTAAAATAATGATTAAACCAATGCCTGTAAGCATTCCTTTAATAACTGATTCAGGAAAGTAACGTGCAATTGAACCAAGTTTTAAGTAGCCCGCAATAACTTGAATTACACCTGAAATAACGACGGCTAAAAGGAATGCTTCCCAAGATCCAAGAGTTGCTAAATATCCTAAAACAATAACAGCTAAACCAGCCGCAGGTCCAGAAACGCCAAGTGGAGAACCACTAGCAGCACCAACAACAATACCACCAATAATTCCAGCAATAATTCCAGAAAATAATGGTGCACCTGATGCTAAAGCAATTCCAAGGCACAAAGGAAGCGCGACGAAGAAAACCACAAGACTTGCAGGCAAATCTTGCTTAAAGTGAGAGAAGAATTTTTTCATGATTTTATCTTTAGTTATTAATTTTTAGTAAGTTCTAGCAAAGAAATATTTTAGAACTCTAAACATTTGGAGGAGATGTTAAAACCAAAGCGTTGTAGGGTAAAAGAATATCTTCATTTTGATGAAGATATTGAAATAGATTAATGGATAAATTCAAACTAACTTCAGAGTTGTTCAAAACTTGCCAATTTGATGATTTTAAATTTTCATCTTCTCCAAACTTTTTATTTTCCTCTTCAGCAAAGATGATTTTTTTTAACAAATAAGTTGAAGAACATGAGGTTTGTAAACCGATAATCAGGGTTAATCCAATCGCGGCTAAAATTATCTTTTGAAAAAAATGAGACATGCTTTTTATTAAAAATCTAAGTTGGTGGATAGTTAAATAGTTAATTCTTTTTTTCAATTGTTGCTTACCAAAGTTTAGACAAAAACTTTAATCCAGCTAAGAATGTTATTAGCAAAATTGCTCTTTTTAAAAAGAGATCACTAATTGCAAGATGTACTTTATGCCCAAGTTTAATGGCAATAAAAACTGGAATTATTACCCACCATATTTTAGCAAAAAAATCTAATTTAATTTGTCCTTGTATTCCTAACTGAAATATTCTGACAAAGTTAAAAAAGGCAAAATATGCTGCCATTGTTGTGCGTAATTCAGATTTATTTTTAAAATCTTTTTGTATGGCACTAATTACAAATGGCCCTCCAATTCCAAATGCTCCGTGAGAAATTCCGCCAATAAAAAGTAGTTTGTTTTTTAAGATTTTTGGCAAATTAAATTTATCAAAAAATACGCTTTTAATGGTGATCAAAATTAGTAAAATTCCAAGAGCAATTGATAAGGTTTGTTGATTGAGAATGCTAAAAATAAATACGCCAGAAATAGTTCCAATTAAACAAATCGGAAGAATTGTTAGAAAGATTTTTTTATTAAAAGCTTTGTGATCGGTATAAATTATGTAGCTGCTAGAACAGGTGCCAATGTAAAGACCAGCTAAGATCATTTCTTTTACATTCATGAAAAATCCGAGGATGGCATAAGCAATTAAACCACCGCCAGTTCCGATGATGCTTTCAACAAAAAATCCCAAAGAAAAACTTGTTGCGATTAAGAGTGCTAATGACATTTTATTTATGTGTGTTTTTAAGTCCTAACTACTTCCCAGAAAAAATAATCTCAATGAAACTTCTCTACTTATTTTTAATTCTCACTCTTTTTTCCTGTGAAGTTTTTGCCGAAGAAATTGATAACTCAAATCTAGGGATTTTACGTCAATTAATTTCTCAAGATTTAAAAGATAAAGAGATAAAAGATGATCAAGTTCAGAACTTAGGTTTAGTAAATTTTTTAACTTATGATGTGAGCCTAAATGACGAGTATCAAAGCACAAATCGCAAAGATGAATTTAAAGATACAAGATCAACAGCTAGATTAAGCTCAGCATATAAATTTACAAAAAAACTTTCTGTTAATGGGCTTTTCAAGTTCAGTCGTTCTAATCAAGAGTTGGAAAATACAAGAAGAAATTCTGCGCCAAATGGTGGTGGAAACAGAACTTTTGAAAATGAAGGTTTGTTTATTGAAGAATTAAACTTTGTTTACGATGGTCAGAAACACGCTTTTATTTTGGGTAAATTTAATCTCAATTTTGGCACGGCTTGGCGTTTTAATAGAGGAATTTGGACGTATAATATTGCTGAAGAATATCAGCAAAGAGAGAAATTAGGAGTAAGTGGAATTTACAGATTAGGAGATGCTAAAACAATTGGACGGTACCAATTTTCTTATGCGGTTTTTACTAATGACAGAAAAAACTTAGATAATGCAATAATTACAAAAAGAGATTCAGCTCATAAATCAGATGCTGTTGTTGGCGATACTCGATCTTTACAATCTTATATTGGATCTCTTGATATTGATTTTGATTTTTTGAAAAAAGAAAAATTAGCCTATCATTTTTCTTTCATGGATTTAGCGGTTAATAATCGTGCTAGCAAAGTTTATCCTAGTAAAATTGCTAATCAGAAATCTTGGGCGGCTGGCATGAATTATAAATATCCAGTAAATGATAATTTGTTGCTAGATGGGTTAGTAGAATATGTTGATGTTAAAAACTTTAACGGAAATACAGACGCCAAAAAAAACTATTTAACGGGTAATGTGATTGCAAATTTTTACAATAATTGGAACATCACTTTGGGCTATGCTAGAGAAAGAGAATCAATTATTAACGACGATAGTTTTAACAAAAATCTAACTGAAATTTCGGCGGGATATACATTTAAAAATAATAGTTTTTTTGATAAATTATTATTTCAATTTGGTTATAAAAATCAGAGAGAAAATTATAAAACATCTCTTGAAAGCAGAAATTCAGTTGGTTTTTTAGTTCGTTACCAAAAAGAGTTCTAAGAAAATTTAAATCATGAAAAAAATTACTTTTGCAATTCCTAAAGGCAGAATTCTTGAAGAGCTAAATCCAATTCTAACCAAGGCTAATATAATTCCAGAAAAAGACTTTTTTAACGATTCTTCGCGTAAATTAGTTTTTGCAACTAATCATCAAAATATTGAGTTAGTAAAAGTCCGCAGTTTTGATGTTGCAACTTTTGTAAAATTTGGTGCGGCTGACATTGGAATTTGTGGTCTTGACGTTTTAAAAGAATTTTCTTCGCCAGAAATTTTTCCAGTTCTTGATCTTGAAATTGGCAAATGTCGCTTGTCAATTGCTGCAAAAAAATCAGTGGAATTTGATGCTTCTAAAATGAGCCATATTCGCGTGGCAACAAAATACACTAACATTGCAGCAAATTATTTTGCTGAGAATGGTGTTCAGGCAGAAGCAATAAAACTCAATGGTTCAATTGAAATTGCTCCTCAGCTAAATCTTTGTGATTTTATTTTAGATTTGGTGAGTAGTGGAAAAACTCTTTTAGAAAATGATATGGTTGAGTTGCAAAAAATTTTAGATGTTAGTTCTTTCTTGACGGTTAATCGCTCTTCTTTCAAAACCGCAAATTCTGAAATAAACCAAATAATCAAACTTTTTGATGCCGCTAAATAGCCAGATAAATAAATTGCTGAGCCTGTTATTTTGTTTGGTTTTTGTGCTGTCTGTTTTATTGCCAAAAGATTCGTATGCTATTTATGAAGGTGTTAGAGAAGAATCTAGTTATGATTCTAGCAGAAATATGTGTGAGAGTCGTTGGGCTAACTTTAATCCATTTTTAAGTGATAAAGACATACAATGGGATTTAACTAATGCAGCCTGCATCTCATTTATTAGCGGCGTTGGGGCATCAATGTTATTAGCGCAGATATTTGCTTATATTCAATGCAGACCAACAAATAACCAAGGTGTTTTATTGCAGGGTCCAGGGGAAGAAACGGCGAAGCAATTAACTATTAAGTCTCCCACCTTAACTCCGATGACAGTAATTGCGACTGCCCTGGCATTAAAAATGTGCACATCAAGAATGAGTGAGTCCACAACTTATGCTGCTGCTTCAGCTGCTTGTACAGGAGCATTTATTACAACTCCAACATGTGCAGAACCAGTTACTGGAATATTACCAAATGTTCCTAGAGCAGCACTTGATGTAACTAGATGTTGTGCTTCTTATTCTAGTTATATGGTGGCGGTTGGAGCGGCTATTGCCACCATGAGTGGAATGTGGGATAAGGCTAAAATTGTCTTTGAAAACGCCAGAGTATGTGGTCACAATTGGAATCAGTGGATAACAGATGAAGAAACTGGTGAAAAAATAAAAGATCAAGGTCCTTATCAAATTTGTCTAAAGCAACTATTTGAAAGTGATGGAAAGATAGGAAGCAATTGTTCTGAAATATTATCAAAAGCAAAAGATGTTGGTGTGGTTGATCAATATATACAATTATCAAAAAATTGTTTAAATAATGTGTTTTCTGGTTCAAATCCAGCTTCTGGATGTTCTATAGAAGATAAATCTCCATCAAAAATTAGTTTGAATAACAAATATTACCGCGAATACATTTATGGCGGAATAGAGTTCAAAGATAATGGTGATAATGCTTGTAAAAACCCATGGAAATCGGATAAATCAAAAAGAAAAAAATATCTTGGTTATGATGATGATGAACAAAGATATTACACAACTGGAGGTGGTTCGGCTCCAGTTTTTGCCTGTCATAGATTTTTATCAGATGGAGTTAATGAAGACTCGCAAAAAGCCTATGATTGCTGCAAAAACAGAAGCCAAACTACAATATGTATACAAAGTAGAAGTGGACTTGGAGAAGCTATTGGTTCCTATAAGCATAAATTTTGTAAAGCTGGATCATTTTGTGATATTGAGGACATAAAGTTCGAAACTTTTGAGAGTAGGGTTTCTCCAAATTATTTATGCGCAAAAACTTATTCGCTTTGTCCTTACAATCATTTACTTGGAGGTGGAAGCGAACAAAAAAAAATCAGTAGCGACCCTGATAAATTTGGCGCAACGGAAAATTACTGCCAATACATGAATCATTGCATTAAATTGCCAATTCTACCTTATGTTTATTCTAGTAATTTAACTGGTGCTTGGGTTTCTGGGGCTTGTCGTGATCTTAAGGGCGATTCACAAAATGTTTATGGCTACAGTACAAAAATTATTTCGGCAAAAGCTCGTCATTTTTCAGCTCCAATGGCTCAGTGTTTTAAAGAAAGTGTTGCAAATCTTTTTTTAAATAGAGCGGGAGAAACTAAATGTGAAAGCCCAAGCGAATCGCCAGATTCAATTGGCTATTGTTCAAGTGGCTATATTTACAAAAAAGGTGAGTTATTGCCGGGTGATTCATTTTTTGTAAAAATACAAAAAAACCTAAAAACCGCTATTAAAATGGGTTTAATAGTTTCGGTTGTTGCTTTTGGTTATGCAATTTTGCTAGCTGTTCCAAAAACTGATACATTTAACAAGAAAGCTCTTTTGATGTATATCGTCAAAATTTCTTTGGTGATGTATTTTGCTATTGGAAATGCTTGGCAATATGGATTTTTAGATGGTGTTTTGGGATTTTCTGGAGCGATGTCGGATCTTGTATTTAAGTTAGATGAATCTGGAGATCCTGCAACTTTGGATGGTTGCCAATTTCCAAGATTTAACTACGCCGATACAAATGAAGAAACCAGATATAATAATCCAAAATATCCTCCGGGTTCAGAATATTTAAGAATATGGGACACTCTAGATTGTAAATTAGCGCGAGCTTTAGGTTATGGTCCTGAAGTTTCTGTGCCTAATTTATTATTTATGATTTTAGGAGGGTTTCTTGATTTTGGTGCTGGAATTTTATTTGTACTAGGTTCTTTGTTTTTAGCTTTTGTGATGATCATGGTTGTTTGTAGATCACTTCACATATTTTTAATGGCAACCACTGCGGTCATTTTGTTGCTTTATGTTTCTCCAATAACAATTACTTGTGCAATGTTTGCACGAACAAAAGGTATATTTGATGGTTGGAAAAAACAGCTCATGGGCATAAGTTTACAACCAATGATTCTCTTCGCCTATTTAGCGGTAATGATTTCGGTTTTTGATAATGCAATTGTTGGGGAAGTAAGATTTAGCGGCGATGGAAAAACTGATCCAAAAAAAATCATTTGTGATAATAGCAGTATTGGCGATGTTTTAACTGCAGATTCGTCGGTTAATGGAAAAATTAATAGCAGTGGCAATAGCACCAGCATTTATTGTATTTTTAGAACTGCTAGCATCAAAACTTTCCACGGTTTAGAGGTTATAGGAATTGGTTTACCAGTTTTGGTTGGAATGACTAAAGCCAAGGTTTTGACGATTATTAAATCGGCGATGATCATGTTTATTTTTCTACAATTTTTAGATAAAATTAGCACACTCGCCACAGCATTGGTTGGTGGTGCTGGTCTTGATAGTGGATTTAATGCCGCTACCGTTGGAAAAATGGCAAGAGGTTTGGGTGGTGCTATGAAAGGTATTCAAGATCGTGGTTTAGGAGCAATGAAAAAACTTGGAGGTGCTGCTTTACGAAAAGCCGGAGACGCCTATGGCGGAGGAAAGAAAGATGAAGAGAAACCTAAACCTACTGAGAAAAAATCTCCAAAAGCTAGATCTGTTGATGCTGGCGGCGGTGGTGGCGGAGGCGGCGAAGGTGGTCTTGGAGATCACGCTACTGATAATTCTGGAGGAGGTTCTAAACCTACGAGTGAAGGCCCTAAAAAACCAGAGAAGTTCACGCCGAAACTTGATTCTATTTCAGAAGAGGAAGAGGAAGAAGATGATGATGAAGCAGAAGAAAAAGACGATAAAAAAGAACCAGAAACCGTTCAACGCCCAACTGTTCCTGATTCTAAACCTGAAGAAAAAGCAGAGAAATTATTGGCAATTCCTGAAGGAAATGAAAATGAAGAAGATGAAACAGAACCTTCCGATAAAGCTCCTTTAATGGCGATTCCTGAAGGAAATGAAAATGAAGAAGATGAAACAGAATCTACAGCTAGCACTCCTTTAATGGCAATTTCTGAAGGAGATGAAAATGAAAAAGATGAAATAGAATCACAATCATCATCCCTAGATTCTATTTCAGAAGAAGGAGAAGATGAAGTTGCTGAGCGTCCAGTTATGAATGAAGATTCTAAAGTTGAACAAAAAGTTGAGTCATCAGAATCAACAACAATGGAGTTGCCAAAAGCATCTGATGCAGAATCATCAAGTGTTAGCCAGGAAGTTTCAATATCTGAATCCGTTGAAGAAATTTCTTCTGAATCTGACGGCAGTGATTCTGATGCCGGCGATTCTAGTTCAGATTCAGCAAGCGATGTAAGTGATTCAGATTCCGACGCTGGTTCAATAAGCGATATAAGTGATTCAGATTCAGATGCTGGTTCAATAAGCGATGTAAGTGATTCAAGTTCAGAATCTGGAGAATCAGTTGATACCAGTAGTTCTAGTGCTAGCAAAAAATCTTCTAGTAAGTCTAAAAGTAAGAAATCTTCTTCTGGTAAAGATTTTGTAGTTAGACGTGCCTCAGGTAGTTTTGAAAAAATAGAACAAAATCTTGCTCCAGTTCAGGATCCAAAAAAATATGACCACATAAAATCAAAAACTGACACTGGACAAAATAGTAAATCTCCATCTTCTCCTAAAAACACAGGAAGAACATCAAGATCTTCAAGTGTGTCATCAAATAAATCATCTTCAAGTTCGTCTGGTAAATCCTCAGGTTCTTCAGAAAAATCTAAACCAGCAAATAAAGGTTTTGGATCTTCAAGTAGTCGTTTTAAACCAGATAAAAAATGATCTTAAAATCTTTTAAACTCATGAGATATTTTTTGACTTTCTGCTTAATAATTTCTCTTACATCTTGCTCTTCTTATCGCCCAATTTTTGATCAGAATGAAAAATATTTAGAAGTTGGCGAAGAAAAAGCTCAAAAAGATTTTGATATTTGCAAGAAAGCAGCCGACGAATATCTCGATAAATACAAAGCCGAACGTGCCGCCAAAGAAGCTGGTCGCAAGGCAGTTATTGGTAGCATTGTTGGCGCGGCAACAGGATTAATTTTTGGAAAAACTATCAAATCAACTTTAATTGGCACAGCAATTGGCGCAGGTGTTGGCGCGGCAAGCGGTGCTTTATCAGTTGCAGGAGAAGACAAAATAAAACCAGATCACATAAAACAACGCTACATTGCTAATTGTTTGGCAAAAAAAGGTTATTCTATTCTTGGTTGGAAATAGTTTCTGGGCTTGGCATAGCCGCGATTTCTTTTGTTTCTAAAATATTAGTTTTTGATTCTTCTTTACACTCATTTATTTGATCTTCGTTAAGATTTGACACAAATTTTAACGAACTTGGAAGATAAGATTTGCACTCAAATTTTGGAAATGCGTCATCCTGACATTCCCATTTTTTTTCCTTACGATTATAAGCCAAAATCACCTTTTTACCTTCATTTGCTTGGTAAGGAGAAAGCATTGAAATTCTGGCTTCGTAATTATTTTTCCATGAATGAAAATGCGGAGTTGTGCCGCAAGATAAATTTTGCGATAAAAAGTCTTCATCAACAATTTTACTAACTTCAGCAATTTGTTCTGATCTTTCTTCTGTATTTACAATTTCTTTTTTAGAATCTTCTTCCTTAACTGAAGCGTTTTTTACTTTAACAAATTCTCCATATTTGTTCATTTCGTAAATATTGATAAAAAACTTTTTCTTAGTTTCAGATTCTTGTTTTTCATCAATTGAATAAATCTCTATCATCTTGGTTTCGTCTGGCGAAAAGTTGGGCTTTCCTTTTAAGTGTAACTCGCTTCCTGTGTGAAAATTTATCATCACAAAAGGCGATTCATAATTTTGAGGATTTGTTGAGTAAAAATAGTGATAAAAAATCGCATTATCTTTTTTGATGTCGATGAGGCGATCTTCTGAAGCTGTAACTTTTAAACTGTGAATAAAATCGTTGTAACCAATGCACTTTCCAATTTCGCTGCAATAACTTTTTGCCAAGATAATTCCCGTATCAATTGCGATTAAATATTCAACTTCATGAAATTTTTCAGGCTCATAATGCATTTGGCAGTTTTTTAGCGGATCGCAATTTACGCCTTTTATGCA
Source organism: uncultured Rhizobium sp. (assembly GCA_964461905.1). Classification (GTDB taxonomy): domain Bacteria; phylum Pseudomonadota; class Alphaproteobacteria; order Rickettsiales; family UBA1997; genus UBA2645. The sequence goes on from CAYWVI010000003.1 coordinate 25,239, forward strand.
GTTATATTTTTCTCTGCTTAATGGCTTTGTGCGTTTTGATATGTATTCTGAATATTTGCTCAATAATTCATTTTCATTTGCTAAACGCGCTTCTTCAATTTGTTTCCAATTCTCATCCATTTCAATTGAGATTATGTCTGATTTTTTGCACAAAGAAGCTAAAGAATTTTTAATAAAAAAGATGCTTTGAAAGATTATAAAAAATAAAAAGATAAGAGCTTGGAAATGTGTTATTTTCATTTGAATTTTAGCGTGCTTGACTTGAGAAAATAAGTTCTTAACAAAGAAGATAAATTTTTGGATGGATGCAAATTCTAGACGGGAAACAAATTTTCCTCTTGAGAATTCGTATCTTTAAAGAGTCATTCTTTAATTTTCGAAGGTTTAATAATTAATAATAAATTCTAAATATGTTAAATAAAAAGATCTTAGCTTTTATATTGGCTTTAGCTATTGCTTCGTGCAGCACAAATAAAAAATCTTCAGATTCACAAACTGCAGCTCCTCTTGCAAAACCAAAAGAAGTTTCGGTTGAAAAAAAATCAGAAGATGAATCTGCAGCAAAAATGTTTTCTGTTTCTGCGGCTGAAATTGAAAAATCTGGAACTAAGCCAGTTGTTGTTTATTTCGACACTAACAGTTCTAAGTTAAATGACGAAGCTACTTCAACATTGAATAATCAAGTTGTTTTGGAAGCTAAAAACGAAAATACTAAAAAAGTAGTTATCGAAGCTCATTGCGATGAAAGAGGTTCTAAAGTTTACAATAAAAAATTAAGCTTAAAAAGAGCTAATGCTGTTAAACAACATTTAGTAAAAAATGGTGTAAAAGGAGCAATAATTAAAACTGTTGGTTATGGTGAAGATAAGCCAGCTGCAACTGGACATGATGAAGCTTCTTGGGCAAAAAATCGTCGTGCAGTTACAATTGTAATTAAACGATAAATTTTTTTACAAAGTTTCAAAAAACTTAAAGGGTTCAGATCATTTTTGATCTGAACCCTTTTTATTACACCTAATGAGACTGTCGCAAGGCTGGGCAAAACTCGTGTCGCGTTTTTTTGTATCCAAAATTGATAAATGACAAACTTATTTTATTGTAATTCGCAATAACCGCAAATCTTAATTCCGTAGCCTTCAAGACCAATAACTGATTTTTTAGAATTAGTTAAAAGAGTCATATTCTTAATTCCTAAATCTGATAAAATCTGCGCTCCAGTTCCGTAGTTTCTTAATTCAATTTCTCGGTTTTTTGTAAAAAGACTTTCTTTATTGAGTAAATGAGAAATAGCTTCATTTGGCTGTCTAATTAATACCACAACCCCACTTCCATTTTGAGAAATTTTTTGCAGGGATTTAGTTAAAATTCCACTGCGAGAATTTTGAGCATCATCAAGGCAATCGCTTAGAATATTCAAATGATGCATTCTAACCAAAGTTGGATTGTTAGAATTTATGTCACCTTTTATCAAAGCAATATGTTCAATATTATCAATTTTGCTGCGATAAATTATTGCCTCAAACTCGCCAGCAATTTGGCTGATAAATTTTTCTTTGCAGACTATTTCAATTAGTTTTTCATTTTGACGACGATATTCAATCAGATCAGCAATTGTTGCAATTTTCATCTGATGTTCTTGAGAAAATTTTATTAGATCTGGCAAACGAGCCATGGATCCATCATCATTCATAATTTCGCAAATTACACCAGAAGGGTTTAGTCCAGCAAGTTTAGAAATATCAACGGCGGCTTCAGTGTGCCCAGCACGAACTAAAACCCCACCATTTTGAGCTTTAAGAGGAAAAATATGACCAGGGCTAACAATCGCATCTTTAGTTTTTGTTGGATTGATTGCATCGGCAATAGTTTTTGCGCGATCAAATGCAGAAATTCCAGTGGAAATTCCTTCTTTTGCCTCAATTGAAACTGTAAATGCAGTTTTGTGGCGTGATTCGTTATTTGAAGACATTAATGGTAAACCAAGCTCAAAAACTCTTGATTCTGTAAGTGTTAAACAAATTAATCCACGACCATATTTTGCCATAAAGTTAATTTTAGTATCATCGCACATCGAGGCTGGAATAACCAAATCTCCTTCGTTTTCGCGATTTTCATCATCAACTAAAATAAACATTCTGCCAGCTTTTGCTTCAGCAATAATTTCTGGAATTGTAGCGAGGAATTGATTTTTGGACATTAATTTGAGTTCTTAAATAATTTTGAGACGTAGCGCGCTATTACATCTATTTCTAAATTCACTAAATCACCAACTTTAGAATTTTGAAGATTGGTGCTAGAAAGCGTGTGAGAAATTATATTCACGCTAAAATAATTTGCGGAGACTTCGTTTATTGTTAAAGATATTCCATCAAGCGTTACCGAGCCTTTTTGACTGATAAATTTTGATAATTTCTTTGGAGTTGCAAAACTAAATTTATGAGAGTTCTTGATTTGTTCTATTTTTGCGATTTTACAAATTGAATCAACATGACCTAAAACCATGTGCCCACCAAACTCATCACCCATTCTTAAAGCAAATTCAAGATTAATTTTTTGTCCAACTTTCCAACTTTTTAACGTTGTTTTATTGCAGGTTTCTTGAGATGCTTCAAAAGAAAAAATGATTCTTTCACCAGAAATTTCTTTTTTTGTTAAGGTTAAACAAATGCCGTTGCAAGCAATAGAACAACCAACTTCTAAAGTTCTTTTGACCTGATTTTTTTGAGTAGAGATTTTTAACAACAGATCTTGCGATTTTTTGTTAGTTAAAGATTGAACTTCTCCTAAATGGGTAACAATTCCTGTAAACATTTATAAAACTGCTTTCTGAATTTTTTTAATTGCACTTTCTTCAATTTGTCTAATTCGTTCTCGAGATACTTTATAAATCTGGCTTAATTCTTCTAATGTCATTGGATTTTCTGACATTTGTCTTTTGGTCAAAATATCTTTTTCGCGATCATTTAAATCAGCAAAAGCCTTTTTAAAAGCTGTTTCTTGACGTGATCTTTCTTGGTTTGCTATCGCAATTTCTTCTTGTCCAAGATCTTTTGAAGCAATCAAGTCAACTGCTTCAATTCCATCATCTTCATCACCAATTACGTTGTTTAAGGAAGAGTCAGATTGGGTGAGACGAGAATCCATTTCGATTACTTCTTTTTGACTAACTCCTAAATCGTCAGAAATTTTTTTAATTTGATTTGGTTGTAATGCTTTGCCATCGGTGGCATTAATTTTTTTCTTAATTTTATGCAGGTTAAAAAACAGTTTTTTTTGCGCTGAGGTTGTTCCAATTTTTACTAAAGACCAAGAGCGCAATATGTAATCTTGAATATAAGCTCTAATCCACCACATAGCATAAGTAGCAAAACGAAAACCTTTTCGTGGATCAAATTTTTTTACTGCTTGCATTAACCCAAGGTTACCTTCTGAAACTATATCAACCATTGGCAAACCATATTTTCTAAATTTAGTGGCCATTTTTGCTACTAAACGCAAATGGCTTTGAACTAGAATTTTTGCAGCTTCTTGATCTCCAGTTTTGGCGTATCTTTCGCCATATTCTTGTTCTTCTTCCTTGGTTAAAATAGGAAACTTCTGAATTTCACGTAAATATTGAAGAAAGCTTCTATCTTGCGATCTGGTTAAACCGCGTTCTTTAATCTGGAGTTGTTTTGAATCAGTGCTTGTGTCTGATAAATTAATTTTTTCTTGAGTCATTTGTTTGTTTTTTCTTCTATCTGATTCTTAATCAAATTTGAAGCTAAGGTAATTTATTTTGTACAAGTTACAAGCCAGAGACGCTAATTTTATATTTTTTTGATAGATAATTCATAACATCTTTACGCTCCTGCATTTTCAAAGGGCGATTATAAACAATGACTTCTGAAATTAGACCATTAAATCCGCTAGAACCGCTTTTATTAGTTCCAATAGTTAGACCGGTAAGTTGATTAGATCCAGAATTTCCGGATCCAACAGCGGTAGTTGCATTGTTAACAAAAACTTGTGAAGAGGTTGTGTTAAAGTAAGCTGCAATAACGTAGTCATTTCCGGCAGTGAAAGTAGTTGAGGAGCTGTTAGAAGTTCCAGCATTAAGAATGATTGCAGTATCTTGAATGCTAATTGATGCAGTTGGGCTTCCAGAAGATCCAGAATCTAAAATTGTTTGAATTGTTGAGCTTGAAGTATTAGGTCGTATAACAAGAAAAATAGTGTTTTGAAGTGATGTTCCTTGGTAAAAATTTGTTGATAACCCGCTATTAGAGATTGTGAACTTTGCATTTGATGCGCCGCTAAATTTAACGCTTGGAGTAGAATTAATACCACTTGCAACAAAAGTTATGTCTGAACTTGAACTAACTAGCTGATTTTTTTTAGTTGCTCCAAAAATATTAGAATTAGATCCGGGAGTTAAATCATACCAAGCTGTTAAAGATTTGCCTTCAGAAGCTTCACTGCCGTTGAAAGATTCTTTCATTGCTGCTTCATACCAAGCAACTATTCCAGAAATTTCAATGGTTGGTGATTTTGAAGTAAAAAGCCTAGTATTGGAAATTTTAGCTGCACGAATCATGCCTACTCCTGCAATCACTCCAGCAATTAAAATTCCTGTAATGACTGCAACCATTGATAATTCTAATAAGGAGTAGGCTTTTTTCATGTGCATAATTTTTTAAGCAAACCAAGTTGTAACTGGAGTTTTAGCCGCTTTAACATCGTCTAATCTTCTTCTTGGAGTATGAAGAGGATAATTGTGGAATTTATCTCCTCTATTTTGTTCAACTTCTTTTGCGATGAAAATCATGGTATCAATAAATTCATCAATTGTTTTTTTGCTTTCTGTTTCTGTTGGTTCAATCAACATTGCTCCAGAAACAACTAGTGGGAAAAAAGTTGTCATTGGGTGGATGCCGTATTCAACTAATGCCTTAGCAATATCAAGTGTGCTGATGCCTTTTTCTTTTTGAATTTTATCAGTTAATAAACATTCATGCATGCAGTTGCCAGAAAATGGAACATGGTAATAATCTTTCAATTTTGCCAAAATGTAGTTTGCAGAAAGAACTGCATCTTCAGCAACTTTTTGTAAACCATCAGCACCATGAGAAAGCATGTAGGTTAGGGCGCGAACATGCATTCCGAATTGTCCGTTAAATCCTTTAACTTTTCCGCAAGTAGATTTTGGAGCGTAAAGTTTGTAAACGTCACCTTCTTTTGTAACGTGAGGAGTTGGTAAAAATTCAGCTAATTCAGCACGAACTGCAATTGGTCCAGAACCCGGTCCACCGCCACCATGTGGAGTTGAAAAAGTTTTGTGAAGATTGAAGTGCATCACGTCAACACCAATATCGGCAGGGCGAACTTTACCTACAATTGCGTTGTAGTTTGCACCATCGCAATAGAAATATCCGCCAACTGAGTGAATTAAATCAGCAATTTCTTTAATATTTTTTTCGAACTTACCACAAGTATTTGGGTTGGTAATCATTGTTCCTGCAATGGCTTTTCCATGTTCAGCAACTAATTTTTTTAAAGCTTCAACATCAATTAAACCTTCTTTATCAGAAGGAATTACTTTGATTTGAAAACCACACATTGCCGCAGTTGCAGGGTTTGTTCCATGAGCTGAATCTGGAATCAAAATAATTTTACGAGTTTGGGCTTCGCCTTTTTTCTCGTGAGCTTTTTTAATTACTAAAATTCCAGCAAATTCACCTTGCGCGCCAGCTGCTGGAGCAAGAGATGCGGCTCCTAAACCAGTTAAAGTTGAAAGCCAATTTTGCAAATTATACATCAATTCTAATGCGCCCTGAACAGTTGATGGATCTTGTAAGGGATGAATATCGGCAAATCCTGATAAGCGCGCCATTTTTTCATTTAGGCGTGGATTATGCTTCATGGTGCAAGATCCAAGTGGATAAAACCCAGCATCAATTGAGTAGTTTTGATTTGACAAGCGTACGAAGTGACGAATTACAGTTGGCTCGTTAACTTCTGCAAGACCAATCGTTTTGCGAGAATCTTGACCAGTGCGTAAAGAAAATGTCTCAACTTCTGGTAAATCAACACCGCAAGCACCAACAGTTGATTGTTTAATTAAAAGTTCAGTTTCGTGATTTAAACCACCGATTTCTTGAGGGATAAAAGTCATTGTTTTTTCTAGTTTAAGATTTTTTCTAATTCATTGGCAAAAGCTTCAATATCTGAAGTGCTGGTTAGTTCATTAACAGCAACAATCATTTTATTTTCTTGAGCAAAGCCACCAATAATATTTTTTGCTAAAAGTTTTTTATTTACTTCTGCTGCGTTTTTTGAAAGTTCAATTGTAAATTCATTAAAGAAGCTTTTATTTACAAGTTTTACTCCATTAACTTTTGTTAATCTATCTGCCATCTCACAGGCTTTTTTGTGATTAATTAAAGCAAGTTTTTTAAAACCATTTTCACCAAGAAGTGATGCATGAATTGTAAATGCAGTTGCACATAAACCCTGATTTGAACAGATGTTTGAAGTTGCTTTTTCACGGCGAATATGTTGTTCACGGGCATTTAGGGTTAAAACATATCCAGATTTTCCATCAATGTCAGTTGTTGCACCGCAAATTCTTCCAGGCATTTGACGAACAAATTCTTTTTTGCAGGCAAAAAATCCTAAAAGCGGTCCACCAAAATTTAAACCAACACCAATTGAAGAAGCTTCACCAACGCAGATATCTGCTTGTTTTGGAGCTTCTAACAAACCAAGAGAAAGAATTTCGTTAGTAACACAAATTAACAAAGCACCAGCAGCGTCGCATTTTTTTCTAACTTCATCTAAATTATTTACCTCACCGAAAAAATCTGGATATTGAACAACCACAGCAGCGCAAGATTCATCAACGTTTGCAACTATTTTTGAGTCGTGCAAATCAAGAGAAGTTTTAGTAACTTCTAAATAATCAGGATGAACATTGCCAAGAACTGCAATATTTTTACGACCAGATTTAATACGCATTGCCATTAAACATGCTTCAGAAGTAGCGGTTGCACCATCATACATTGAGGCGTTTGCAATTTCCATTCCTGTCAAAAGAGCAATAATGCTTTGGAATTGAAAGATAACCGCCAGAGTTCCTTGAGAAATTTCTGGTTGATAAGGTGTATAAGAAGTTAAAAATTCAGAGCGCTGAATAATATGATCAACAGCAGATGGAATGTGATGTTTGTAGCATCCAGCACCCAAGAAAAAAGGACCATCAGAAGCTGGTCGATTTTTTTTGGCAAGATTGTTTAAAGTTTTTTCAACTTCAATTTCACCTTGATGATTTGGCAAAGTATCAATTGGTTTTTTAAGTAAAAGTTCTGATGGCACTGAATCATACAGTTCATCAATTGAAGAAACACCAATTGCTGCAAGCATTTCTTTTTGGTCTTTCTCAGTTAAGGCTAAATAGCGCATTTTGTTTTATTTTATAAATATGGAGGGAAATTCTTTAAGATATCGATTAGGTTATTTTTGGTGTAAAAACTGATCGGCATTTAGTGTTGTTCTACTCATTTTTTCAAGTTAAATTTTGTGATTAAAATTACTTTTCTAAGTCAATATTTGGAATATAAATTTTTTTATATTCAGCTTTTTCTAACTTTGTTTCTGGCGTCTCTTTCTTTGTATTTGATTCATCTTTATCATAATGGTTGCTAACGTCAGATAAGTCATCATCTGTTAAATCAGAAATAACACTTTTTAAATCTAAATTTATTAAATCTGTATCAGCTGTAACTTTTTCTTCAGATTCCATAATTATTTCTGTAGCTTTTTCTTCAGATTTCATCACTATTTCTGGGGCTTTTATCTTCAATATTTGTTCAACTCTTTCACAAAAAGATTGATCTAAAAAGAAATTGTCATCCTTAAGACTATTTTGAGTTAGTACATCAATTTTTTCTAAAACTGTTTTAATTTGTTGTTTCGTTTCCCAAAGTTTTCTTCTCATGTCATTGTCCTTGGCTATTTTTAATTCTTTTTCATAGCGATCCAAGTTTTGTCTATATATTTCAATTGATTCTGAATTAGCTGATGAGTTCTTAGATATAATTTCTTCAAATAAAAATTTGAGAGTATTTTCATCTATAGTTTGCGCGCCGTTATCTTTTAATTTTTGAATCATCTCACAATTTTGTGACAAAACAGCTTGTGCAATAAATTTGGAGTCAGATAGATCTGCGTGATTTTCTATTAAATAATCTAAGACATTGTTAAAGCCGGCCTTAATAACTTTTAGAGTTATTTTGTGAAAATAAGCCTGAGATAATACGGGAGAAGCTAAGTTTGATTGGGAGGAAACTATTCTTTTCAAAAAAAATAATAATAATTCTGAATTAGAATCTTGAATTGCTTTCTCTGATAGCAAGTCAATATTACGGTAAATATTGATTTTATTAGTAGTGATAGCATTTGCTAATTCGTGAGTTTTGGAGAGTTTACTTTTATATTTACGGGAATCTTTCCATATTTCTTTTATCTTTTCTTTTTCTTTTTTTCTTAATTCTTCAAAAGAAGGTTTTGGTTCTGAGGATTCCACGTTATTTAAGTAATAAATTTAATAAAATTAATTATCGCAAAGTTTAATTAAATCAGAAGGATTGATTTTTTTGTCATAAAGAGCGCGACCAACAATTGCACCAATCACGCCATTTTTTTCTAAAGTTTTAATTTTTAATACATCTTCAAAACATCCAATTCCACCAGAAGCAATTACGGGAATTTTTAAATTTTGAGCTAAGTTTTTAGTTCCTTCAAAATCAGCTCCAGATAAAGTTCCATCACGAGAAATATCGGTGTAAATTATTGCCGAAACTCCACAATCTTCAAATTTTTTAGCAAGTTCTAAAGTTGATATTTCTGAAGTTTCAACCCAACCTTCAGTTGCAACAAAACCATTTTTTGAATCAATTCCAACAACAATTTTTTCAGGAAATTTTTTGCAGGCTTCAATTACTAATTGTGGATTTTTGGCAGCAACGGTTCCAAGGATAACTCGAGAAACACCAAGACTTAGCCATTTTTCAATTGTTTTTATTGAGCGAATTCCTCCACCAAGTTGAGTAGGAATTTTAATAGATTTTAATATATTTTTTACAGATTCTTCATTGGCGGTTTCTCCTGCAATTGCGCCGTCTAAATCAACAATGTGCAAAAATTTAAAACCTAGATCTTCAAATTCTTTGGCTTGCGACGCAGGATTATTATTAAAAATAGTTGCTTGATTCATATCGCCTTTAAATAAGCGAACGCATTGACCATTTTTTAGATCGATTGCAGGAAAAATAATCATCTTAATTTTGAATTTTATTAGGGTTTGCAGCAGTTAAATTAGAATTCTAAGATTTAAAAATCAGGCATTTTTTATGGCCAAAAAACTCTATCTTGCAATCTTAGCTTTAGCGTTTAGAAAACCGACCCGCTTGAATTTCTTCAAGCATTTCAATTTTAACAATAGTAGCATTTTGGTGTTCGAAAAGGCTTTGTTTTAAAGGTCTTGATGAATTTTTGCTGCTGTTGATTACTCAACCAAAATAAAATATTACAATGTCTAAACAAGAACTTCCTCATTTTACCATTAAACAGCTTTTAGAAGCTGGTGTTCACTTCGGTCACAAGACTATGCGTCGTAATCCGAAAATGACCAAATATATCCATACAAATCGTAATGGTGTTAGCATCATTGACCTTAACAAAACGGCAAATCTTTTACATAACTCGCTAAAAGTTGTTAAAGATATCGCAAAAAATAATGGTCGTATTTTATTTATTGGAACCAAAAAACAAGCTATCGAGCCAATTGCAGAAGCTGCAAAAAGATGTGGTCAATATTATGTTAATTTCAGATGGTTAGGTGGAATGTTAACAAACTGGAAAACTGTTTCTCAATCAATCAAAACTTTGAAAAAAATTGAAGAACGTCTTACAGGTGATGAAGTTGATTATAACAAAAAAGAAAAATTAGTTCTTGAAAGAAAAAGACAAAAACTTGAGCAAGCTCTTGGTGGTATCAAAAACATGGGCGGTTCTCCAGACTTAATTTTTGTTATTGATACTTTTAAAGAATCTTTAGCAATTGCTGAAGCTAAAAAGCTTGGTGTTCCAATCATGGCTATTCTTGATTCTAACTGTAATCCTGATGGAATTGTTTTTCCAATTCCTGGAAATGATGATTCAGCAAAATCAATTAAATTATATTGTCGTTTGATTTCTGATGCGGCGATTGCTGGAACTAAAGAAAATATGTCAATTGCTGGAATTGATATTAGCAAAATTAGCAATGAAAATATTTCAGAAATGAAAAACGCTGTTGCTGAGAAAAAATCAGCTGAAAAAAGATCGGCTCCAAGAAAAGAAAATTCAAAAGATAAAGACGTTAAAAAGAAAGAAATTGTAAGAAAAGAAATGTCTTCTGACAAAGCAGAGGAAAAAAATGCGGCTGCTAAAAAACCACTTGCAAAGAAGCCAGTTGCTAAAAAACCAGCTGCAAAGAAATAGTTCAATTTAACCCCAAGTTTAAATCTTTAAGTTGGGGTTAAATTTCAAAGAAAAATATCTTTAATAAATTTTAATACCTAAAAAAAATGGCAGATTTAGCTCTTATTAAAAAACTTCGTGAAACCACGGGATGCGGAATTGCAGATTGCAATAAAGCATTGGCAGAAAATGGTGATGATTTTGAAAAATCAATTGATTGGCTTAGAAAAAAAGGTCTTTCTGCTGCTGGTAAAAAAAGCGGACGAGTAACTTCAGAAGGTGCCGTTGCAGTTGTTATTGATGGTAATAAAGCTTCAGTTGTTGAAGTTAATTCTGAAACTGACTTTGTGGCTCGTAATCAGAAATTCCAAGATTTTACTTCTACAATTGCAAAAATGGCTCTTAATTTTGGCAACGACGTTGAAAAACTTAAAGCTGCAACTTTTGCTGGCTCTTCTCATAGTGTTGACGAAGAAGTAAAAAATCAGATTGGTGTTATTGGTGAAAATATTAATATCAGAAGAATTGCTGGTTTGGAAGTTGTGAATGGTTCAGTTGTAAGCTACATCCACAACGCCATCGCTAACAATATTGGTAAAATTGCTGTTCTTATTGCCCTTGAATCACAAGCTGCAAAAGAAGCACAAGAAGAATTTGGTAGAAAAGTAGCAATGCATATTGCCGCTGCAAAACCTGATGCTTTGTCAATTGAATCAGTTGATCCAGCAAAACTTAACCGTGAAAGCGAAATTTTTAAAGATCAAGCTCGTGCTTCTGGTAAACCAGAAAGCATTATTGAAAAAATGATTGAAGGTCGTATCAGAAAATATTACGAGGAAGTTGTTTTAATGGAGCAACTTTTTGTTATGGATGATAAAGTAAAAGTTAAAGATCTTGTTTCTCAGTTTTCTAAAGAACATGGTGAAACTAAAATCACGGGTTTCAAACTTTTCATCCTTGGAGAAGGGATTGAAAAGAAAGAAAATGATTTTGCTGCCGAAGTGGCATCAATGACCAAATAAAAAATGCCTCGAAAGAGGCATTTTTTTTGTCTTTATCTTTAAAAAATTTTTTCAATGCCAAATAAGTCTAATCTTAAATTTAATAGAATCCTTTTTAAAGTCTCTGGAGAGGCAATGATGGGAGATAAAGCTTTTGGACATGATTCTGATGCTATAAAAAAAATCTGTAACCAAATTTTATCTGCTCACAAAATGGGATGCGAAATTTGTGTTGTAATTGGCGGGGGAAATATTTTTCGTGGTATTTCACAAGCTGCTGCTGGAATTGAGAGGGTAACAGCTGACTACATGGGGATGCTTGCAACATGTATTAATGGTTTGGCTTTGCAAAGTGCTTTAGAAAAATCTGGCCTTGAAACAAGAATGCTTTCTGCAATTCCGATGAACACAATTTGTGAACCATATATTAAACGTCGTGCTGCACGACACTTAGAAAAAGGTCGTATTATTATTTTTTCAGCAGGCACAGGAAATCCTTTCTTTACAACTGATACGGCCGCTGTTCTTCGTGCTGTTGAAATGGGTTGTGATGGAATTTTAAAAGGAACACAAGTTGATGGAGTTTATTCGGCTGATCCTAAATTAGATAAAAACGCAATTCGATATGAAAAAGTAAAATATATCGATGTGTTAAAACAAGATTTGAAAGTAATGGATCAAACAGCAATTACTTTGGCAAAAGATAATAAATTACCAATTGTTGTCTTTTCGATAAAAGAAGAAAAAGCTTTACAAGAAGTTGTGTGCGGACAAGGAAAATTCACAGTTATTAATTAATTACTAAAAATTATGATTAACGAATTAACAGATAAAACTCGTAAAAAAATGGAAGATACCATGAATTCTCTAAAAAGAGATATGGATTCTATTTCAACTGGAAGAGCAACTCCAAACTTACTTGATCCAGTTAAAGTTGAAGTTTATGGGCAGTTTATGCCACTTTCTCAAGTTGCTAGTGTTTCAGTGCCAGAAGCTACAACTCTTGCAATTCAGGTTTGGGATCGTGAAAACATTCGTGCAGTTGAAAAGGGAATTATCAACTCAAATTTAGGTTTTAATCCTATGGTGGATGGAACTACAATTCGGATTATGATTCCAAAACTAAGTGAAGAACGTCGTAAAGATTTGGTAAAATTGGCTAAAAAATATGGAGAAGATAAGAAAGTAGCAGCTCGTAACGTTCGTCGAGATATTTTAGATGAGTTTAAAAGAAGAGAAAAAGAAATTGCCGCTTCAAAAGATCAAATTCATTCTTTCAATGACATTGTGCAAAAAATCACTGATGAATTTGTAAAAAAAATCGATGATACAATTGCAGCAAAAGAAAAAGAATTAATGAAAATCTAATGTTTTTTTTCTGTAAAAAAGCTGCAGATTTTAAAATAATTCCAAAGCATATAGCCATTATTATGGATGGTAATGCAAGGTGGGCTAAAGCAAAATCTTTACCTGTTAAAGTTGGACATAAGGCTGGTTCTGAAAACGTAAAAAAGATCGCTGAAAGTTGTATGGATATTGGGGTTAAGAATCTTACAATTTATGCATTTTCATCAGAAAATTGGGATCGACCAAAAGAAGAAGTAGAATACTTAATGAGTTTACTTGAAGAATATCTTGAAAAAGAAACCAAGCCTTTAATTGAAAAAGATATTCGTATTTTGATATCTGGAGACTTAACAAAGCTTACAGAATCAATTAAAAACAAAATTGCAGCAATTGAGAGTCAAACTAAAAATAATAAATCACTTACTTTAAACGTTGCATTTAGTTATGGTTCTAGACAAGAAATTGTTGATGCTTCAAAAAAAATAGCTTCTGAGGTAAAAGAAGAAAAAATTGCAATAAGCGAAATTACAGAACAATTATTTTGTCAAAATTTGTATCGTCCTGAAATTCCAGACCCAGAACTTCTTATCAGAACGGCTGGAGATTTAAGATTAAGTAACTTCTTATTATGGCAGTTAGCTTATGCGGAGTTTTATTTTACCAAGGTTTATTGGCCTGATTTTGGTAAAAAAGATTTAATTAGGGCTATTTTAGAGTTTAATAAAAGAGAGAGGAGATATGGCAAAAGATAGTTTGAAAAAAATACAAAAACTTGCGGGTTTTTTTATAAATTTATTTAATAAAATTGTTAGAGAGGTTCATAGTCTTGATCCAAAAGACAATACTAAGCAGCGTATAATTAGCGGTTTAGTAATGATACCAGTAGCAATTTATGCAATTTTTTATTCTAGAAGTGTCTTTTTATTTATTGCCGTTTCTGCTGCAGTTCTTATGGCTTTTGAATGGATTGACATTACTAAATCTGCAAAAGATCAGAAGAAATGGCGTTTGATAGGCTTTTTTTATATTTTAATTCCAACTTTTTCAGTCATAAAAATTCGTTTTTATGATGTCGATGTTTTGTTTTGGATGTTTGCTATTATTTGGTCTACCGACATTTTTGCATTTTTTGCTGGTAGAATTTTAGGTGGTGCAAAGTTAATGCCTTCTGTTAGTCCAAATAAAACATGGTCTGGTCTTGCTGGTGGAGTTTTAGCAAGTGTTTTAATTGGTATTACAAGTTCGCTGATGTTTAAAGGCGGAATTTTATTTTTTGCTTTTTGGAGTGCCGTTCTTTCTTTAATTGAACAAGCTAGCGATTTATGTGAATCAAAAATTAAAAGAATTTTTGGAGTTAAAGATTCTGGAAATATTATTCCAGGTCATGGCGGGGTTCTTGATCGTCTTGATGGAATGATTTTTGTTGCTCCAATAGTGTTGCTTCTAATCACATTTTTTGCTGATAAATTTTAGGTTTTAAATGAGCATTTTATCGGATAAATTTACTATTGCTGGTCACTCTTTTTCTTCTCGTTTATTGGTTGGAACTGGTAAATATAAAGATTTTCAAGAAACTGCTGCAGCAATTGAAGCTTCTGGAGCTGAAATTGTAACAGTTGCAGTGCGTCGTGTAAATATTGAGAAGAAAGACGAGCCAATGTTACAGGATTTTCTTGATCCAAAAAAATATGTATATTTACCCAATACTGCTGGTTGTTTTACTTGTGACGAAGCTGTTAGAACTTTGCGTTTGGCTCGTGCTGCTGGTGGATGGAATTTAGTAAAACTAGAAGTTTTAGCTGACGAAAAAACTCTTTATCCAAAAGTTATTGAAACCATTAAAGCTGCAGAAATGCTAATAAAAGATGGTTTTGATGTGATGGTTTATACCTCAGATGATCCAATTGTGGCTAAAGAATTAGAAGATATTGGATGTTGTGCAATTATGCCATTGGCTGCTCCGATTGGTTCTGGATTGGGAATTCAAAATCGTTTAAATATAGAGTTTATTGTTGAGCAATCAAAAGTTCCTGTTCTTGTTGATGCTGGCGTTGGAACTGCTTCAGATGCTGCAATTGCAATGGAACTTGGATGTGATGGTGTGTTAATGAATACTGCAATTGCCAAAGCCAAAAATCCAATCTTAATGGCAAAAGCAATGAAGTTGGCGATTGAAGCTGGTCGTTTGGCATATTTAGCTGGCAGAATGGAACCCAAAAAATTTGCCTCAGCTTCAAGCCCAAAAGCTGGATTGTTATAAAAAAATAATAATATGAATGTAATCAATGAATTTAAGGCGCGGTGTAGAATTTTTTTGCAAAAGTGGATTTGCCGTGGTGCCATAATATTTTTAGTTACGATTTGTAGTTTCAATAACTGTTTCTCGCAAGAAGGTCAACTTCCCACTGAATTTGATAGCTATTGTCTTTACGCTGATACTAACGGTTTTTTAGATGAAACTCCAATAGAAAAGAAATTAGCTACTGAGCAATATTTAAAATATGATTTTTCAAAAGGTTTTGCACCTAGAAAATCAAAAGATGAGCTGTCTCTTGAAACTTCAATGAATCAATTTTTAGGTTTAATTGGTCAAGAATATCAGCGTCTCTACATTGTTTTTACAGAAGTTAAAAAAGACAAAGATAATCCAAAAATTTATAGAGTTGAAGGTTATACAAAAGTGAAGGGAAGTAAAAATAACTTTTCTGGGAATCTTACTATTGAGAAAATTTTAGTCTCAAAAGGTGGAAATATTACTGGAGTTGATAATATTATTCTTACTCAAAGCAAAGCAGGGCTGATTATTTTTGCTAATTATGAATTTTTTGAAGATAAAAACCAAAAATTCTCAGGGAAATTTCAAGGAAAAATGTGGCTTGGTGGATTTATTGATATGAAAGACCAATTTTTTGCTGGAGATAACGATGTTTCTGATCAATTTAATGATGCAAGTCCATGTCCATTTGCAAGAAACAATCAATATGTAGGAACTTGGCAAAGCTATAAAACTTCTAAAATTAAAATTGCTAATTGGGGACAAAATCAAATTCCTGGAATTAAGGAAGAAGATGATCCAAGTGGTGGAGGAACAGGTTGTGGTGGTAATAAGGTTGATCTAAAATATAATTCTAGAGGTTGGAGTGATGAAGAGCTGCCACCGAAATGTTAAAACAGAAAAGAAAGAGTGAGGGTTGTGCTTATAACAAATTAAATATTATACACTCGCATCTAACAAAATATTTTGAGGAAAAATTTCGACAAAAAACGAAGTTAGATGCGATTATAATTTTTATTTTTCTGCGTTCACTACAAATGAAACTTCAACATTATCTTGAACTCCATTAGCTTTTTTTACATCGCTATTTCCAACTCCAAACGCGCTACGTTTAATTATAACTTTTCCTGTAGCTTTTGCTTTGTTAGAAGCTGGTTCTTCAAAAGAAAATTCCAAAGATGTTGGAACTGATTTTCCTTTAATCGTTAAAGTACCATCAGCAAGGAAATATTTTCCTTTAGAGCTGAATTTTTCTGCTACAAATGTTGCTTTTGGAAAGGCTTTAACAGAAAGCCATTCAGGGCTTTGAACTGTGCCAGAAGCTTCAGCAAGAGAAACTGTGATTGAACTCATATCTATATCAATTGCAACTTTGCTTTTAGAAAGTTGGTTTTTATCAAAGTTAATTTTTCCATCAAATTTTTTGAAATATCCTATGATATTTGATCCATCTTGAGATACTTTAAAGTCGATCTTACTTTGATCTGGGACTATTTTCCAAGAAGTTACATCTGCTGCAGATGCTGATAAAGAAAATAAGAAAAGTGACGTAATCGTTATAAGTTTTTTCATAGTTATTTTGTAATAAAGGTTATTCACGCAAGGTTGCGTTGTAGTTTTTTGTGACTGATTCAATAATTTTTTTACTGATTAAGTCAATTTCTTCAGAAGTAAGAGTTTTTTCAAGTGGTTGAATTTTAACTCGTAGCGCAACTGACTTTTTGTCTTCGGCAATATTTTTTCCACTAAAAATGTCAAAAATATTGACGCTAGTAATTAGTTGTTTTTCACAAGAGAAAATAGTTTTTGTAATATCACCAACGAGCTGATCTTTTGGCAGTATGAACGCAAAATCACGCTCAACTACTTGAAGATCATTACTAATATAAGGTTTGTTATTATAGGATTTTTTAGTTTGTGGTAGCGAATCAACAAATATTTCGAATAAATTAACTCGATTTTTAATATCAAATTTTTTGGTAATATTTGGATGAACTTCACCAAAATATCCAACAATATTTTTGCCAAGTTTTAGTGAAGCAGAGCGGTGTGGATGATAATATTTGGGTAATTCGTTTGTATTAATTTGTAGGTTTTCAGCACGAAGTCCAAAAATCTCGACTACTTCAGCAAAATCTTTTTTTACATCAAAAACATCAAAATCACGCTCGTCATGAAAGTGGTTTTGCTCTTTATTTTTACCAGCGCGCAAACCAGCAATCATTAATTTTTGTTGATTTGTGAAAATATTTCCAATTTCAAATAATGATAAATTAGCAAAATTTCTGACTAGATTTTTGCGATAAGATTCAAGCAAACCAATTGCTAGAGTAGGGCGCATATGGTTTAATTCAATGCTGATTGGATTCTTCAAAATTAAGTCAGGTTTTTTTTCGGTAAAAACTTCTACCAAATTTTCATCAACAAATGACCAGCTAATTGTTTCAATCATACCAAGATTAGAAAGCTTTGATCTAACCTGATGAAGAATATTTATATTTTTACTAGCAGAATTTGTAACTGAAGGAATCTCTTTTTTTTCAATAGAATTATATCCAGAAATTCTCACAACTTCTTCTATTAAATCTTCAGAAATTGATATATCATGACGATGAGAAGGAATCTTTACTAGTAAGTTGTTATTAGAAATAATTTCTGTTTTAAATTCTAAATCAGATAAAATTTTGATTGTATTTTCTGTAGATACTTCAACTCCAATTAGTTTTTTGATTTTATCAACATCAAAAGAAATTTCTTTGATGGGTGATTTTTCACCAATGATTTTTACTTCCGAAGCTTCTCCACCACAAATTTCAAGAATCAGTTTTGTGGCTAACTCAATTCCAGTTTCGCAAGTTGATTCGTCAACTCCGCGCTCAAAACGAAATCTTGCATCAGAGAGAATATTTAATTTTCTTCCTGTATAAGATATCGAGGAAGGTTTAAAAAATGCTGATTCTAATAAAATGTCTGAACTATCTAAATCACAACCAGAGCTAGATGAACCAGTAATTCCTGCTAATCCAATTACTTTTTTATCATCAGCAATTACCAACATTTTTTCATCTAAAGTAAATTCATCATTTTTAAGAGAGATAAATTTTTCATTTTGTGAAGCTAAACGAATGGTTACATCGCCGTTGATTTTATTGGCATCGTAAGCATGCATTGGGCGATTTAGAGTTAGCATTACATAGTTTGTAATATCAACAATTGCTGAAATTGAGTTAATGCCAACGGAAGCTAATTTTTCTTTTAACCATTTTGGTGATTCGCAATTTTTAACATTTCTTATTTGACGAAAAGCAGCGTAGCTACAAGATTCAATTGCAGAATTATTTATAGAAATTGTTGGAAGAAATTTTGAGTCTGTTTTTGTGATTTGTGTATTTTTCAATTTACCAATTCCAGTTGCCGCCAAATCACGTGCAACTCCTATCACTCCCAAACAATCTCCTCGATTTGGTGTTACATTAATTTCAATTATAGCATCATTTAATCCAAAAACTTCTGTAATTTTTGTGCCAATTTCCCATTTTTCATCAATTTCAATAATACCTTCATCATCAACTCCAATTTCTAACTCGCGAGCTGAACACAACATTCCATTACTTTCAACTCCTGCAATTTTGGCTTTTTTAATAAGCATTTGATTGGCTGGAATTAGTGCGCCAATTGGTGCATAGGCAACTTTTAATCCTGAACGTGCATTTTTTGCACCACAAATAATTTGTAAAAGAGAGTTAGAATCACCAGTTTGAACTTGGCAAATTTTCAGTTTATCAGAATTTTCATGAGGTTTAGCCTCAATAATTTTTGCAACGCTAAAAGGTGTTAGAATTTTTGCTTTATCTTCAACTGACTCAACTTCTAATCCAATGCTGGTAAGTTTATTGCAGATTTCTTCAAGAGGTGCGGAAGTTTCTAAATATTCTTTAAGCCAAGAAAGAGAGAATTTCATGTAGATTATTAATTAATGAATGACTTTTTCAAAATCATTTATTGCTTGATCGATCAGCTTTTCATGATTTGAAGCATTCAAATCCTTATCAATATTGGATGATAAATTATCGACAGCAGAATTTACGATACGATTTTTTATTTCACGTATAGCTATCGCTTCTTCCATCTTGATTCTTTCCATTGCGGCAGATGTTTTTTTAGAGATTTCAATTTCCATCATTTCAGCTGCTTCTTCAGCAAATTTTTTGGCTTCATTTTCAGCATCTTGTAAAAGTTTTGCAGCGTAATTTTCAGAATCTTCCAAATGTTTTTCCGCTTTAATAAGAAGTGCTGCTGCACGTTCTTTCATTTCTTTTGCGGCAAGAATTTCTTCGGCAATTAATTTGGCTTTTTCTTCAATAGATTTTGTGATTTTTCTACCAGCAATCTTAATGATTAAAGCGATGAAAGTAATAAATGTGACTGCAAGCCAGAATTTTGGATCGTGAAACATGAGATGATTTTTTTAAGTGAGTAATTTTTCTTTAATTTTTTGCGAAAGATTTTTGATAGCTAATTCGCTCTCAGATTTTGATTTTGTAATAAAATCTTTTAGTTCATTGCGTGATTTTTCAGTGATCTGTTCAACCTTATGTTTTAGATCTTCTAACATTTTTTCTCTTTTAAGAGATGAATCTTTGGCAACTTCTTCAAGTTTAGTTTGATATTTGCTATTAGCCTCTTTTCGTAGAGCTTCAGTTTTTTTGTTTAAAGAAGATATTTTGTCATTTATATCAGCTGCGCTAGAGTTGTCGGCATCAATAACTGTTTTTCTATCTTTTAGGATATTGCGAATTCTTGGCAAAATGATAGTGCTTGCATAAACATAAAGAGTTATGAAGCAAATGAAGAACCAGAAAAGTTGTGTTAAATCTAATTTAGGCATGATGAGATTTTAAAAAATTGCCGGAAGTTTGATCTTCCGGCAAAAAGTGATTATTTCATGATCAAAATTGCAACGATCAAAGCAAATACACCCATAGCTTCTGCAAATGCAGCAGCGATATAAATGTATTTTTTTAACTCGTTGGCAGCTGATGGATTTCTTGCAATGCTATTAAAGAAAGATCCGAAGATATTTCCAATACCAATTGCAGCTCCAGCCATACCAAGAGCGCAAAGACCAGCTCCGATATATTTGAAAGAGTCATATTGACTTGCTGCTAAAGTTGCAACTTCTGCTGCTACTACTGCAGCTTCTGCTGCTGTTGCTGCTACTTCTGCTACCATGTTTTACCTATTTATTAAAGTTTAAGATTATTCGCTAAAAACCCATTGATCGGGATTTATTTGACCCGCGAATAGAAAGATCAAATTTGGTTAATGTTCTTTTACTACGTCTCCTAAGTAAGCACAAACAAGAATTGCAAATATATAAGCTTGAATGCCAGCAACAAAGAACTCAAAGCCCATCATTGCCAAGGCAAATATGAAAGGCATAGTTCCAAAGATAACTCCTAATGAAATTATAAAACCGGCAATAACTTTTAGAAGAACGTGTCCAGCTACCATGTTAGCGCAAAGACGTAAAGATAAAGTTGCTGGTCTAACCAAAAATGAAAAAAGTTCTAAGATAAAAATTACTGGAGCAATTAAAATAGGAACTCCGCTTGGTAAAAACATGTGTAAAAATCCACCAACACCATTTCGAACAATCGCAAAAATTGTAACTGTAAAAAATGAAATTAAAGCCATTGCAAGTGTGATTGGTAATTGGCTTGTGGCAGTGAAGCTGTATGGAGTGAGACCAAGAAGGTTACACATGAAGATGAAAGTGAAAAGAGTAAAAATCAAAGGGAAGAATTTTTCACCTTCTTCTCCTATTGAACCCTTAATCATGTCGTGCAAAAAGCCATAAACTGATTCGGCAATTACTTGCGCTTTTGAAGGAATTAAAGATTTTTTTCTGGTGGCAAAAAGCATTAAGCCAATAATAAGGATGGTAGAAATTACCATATAAAGAGCAGAGTTGGTGAAGCTAATATCAAAACCTGCAAGCTGTAAATCGAAGAGTTTATTTACTTCAAATTGTGCTAAAGGACCATGATTATCGTGAGACTGAGCGGACATTGGAAAATTTGTTGGATTTTTTAAAATTCTTTCATGATCTTAGATAAAGATACTAATCAAGTGAGAAGAACTTAAATTTTTACTAAATCGAATTTAGTATGCCTAAAAAAAGAGACGGGCAAAATATTTTTTTAACCCAAGAAGTCAAGTTATGAAATGTGCTATTAGACACTTATTGTTGATTTCTTTTTTATTGATTTCCTTTGGAGTTTCAGCTCAAGAGTTGCAAGGAAAATTCCAAGACTGGAATGTTTTTAAAATTGATCGAGGCGATAAAACAGTATGTTATCTTGCATCAACTCCAATAAAGCGTGATGGCAATTATGATAAAAGAGGCGAATCATTTTTTTTAGTAACAAATATTGAAAATGATGCTGATGAGGTTAGTACTTCGGCTGGCTTTGTTTATAACAAAAATTCAAATGTAGAGGTTTCGTTTGGTTCAAAAAAATTCTATCTTTTTCCATATCGCGCGATGGCTTGGGCAAATGATAAAAATGATGATTTAGATGTTATAAAAGAAATGCAAAAGCATGATGATATGATAGTTAGCGGTGTGGCACATGATGGTAAAGTTTCTGCTGATACTTATTCTTTAATTGGATTTGTTCAGGCTTATAAAAAAATGAGACAAGTTTGTGAGGACGCTCAATGATGAGTGATGTATTTTTAACAATCAAAAATGCCGCTCCCATTTTGCTAATGATTTTTGTGGCGGTTTTTTGTCTAATTATCCTTGCTAGGATTATTCTAACTTTTTTGTTAGATCAGGCTTATAAGCGATATTTGTTACTAAAAAAAGCTAGTAAAAAAATTATTCATTCTAGTACAAAGAGGTTTCGAAAAGAAGATGAAGAATTGATGCTCAAAAAAGATGAAATTCCTCGCGCTCATTCAGAAGTCAAGGCCGAGCTAAGAAAGCGTGGAGCACAAAGTGGTAGTTATGAAATTATTGAATCTCAAGATAGAGAGTTTGAAAAACAAGAAATGAACAGCATTGATATTGTTGATATTGTAAAGCCAATTGGTTTTTGGACGTCAATGATTTTAGGTCAGAAATTGACTTATTTAATTCAGTCTGCACAAATTTTAAATAAACGTGGTGATAAAGGTTTTTGGGCAAGTATGATTGAAGCAAAAGAGCGTGAAGCTGGAAGGCAACATTCTCGTGGTCGCTAACTATAATCAATAAAAATAATGCAACAAACTGTAAAAGACATTTTAGAAAAAAACTCAGATAGAGTTTTACTACGAATTTCAGAAAACGAACTGGTATCGATAAAAAATGCAATTGAGTCATTTGCCAACGAAATTGCAATGACTCAAACTATTGAGCAAAAAAGAGTGCTGATAAATATAAAGTTTGGAAATGCGAAAAATAATATTACGCACCTTGCTGCCAAGTTTGGAGATGAAAATAGTATCAAGAAAATTTTAGAACATTTAAATGAAGATCAGGATATTAACATTGTTAATGAAGATCATTTTACCCCGCTTCATTTTGCTGTGATTAATGGTGATTTTGCTATTGTAAAATTATTGCTAGCTGCGGGTTATAATAAAAATGCCGCTGCTTCTGCAAAGAAACGCAATTGGACTCCAATTCACCTTGCAGCGCAGTATAATCATGCTGATTTAGTAAAGCTTTTAATTGATGCTGGAGTTAGTAAAGAAACAAAAACTAGTTTTGGTTTAACACCTTTGGTTATTGCTGCTGAATTTGGTGCTAATGAAACTTTAGAATTTTTGCTTTCAATTGGTGCTGATAAAAACGTTCAAACTGTGGTTGAAAATCATAAAATGACAGCTTTGCATTATGCGGCGATTGGCAATTTTTGCAAAACAGCATCAATCTTGCTTGAGGCTGGAATAGAAAAAGACAAGGAAACTAATTTTGGATTTACGGCGTTAGATTTTGCGGCAAAAAATAATTTAGCAGAAATGGCATCTTTATTAATGTGCTATGGAATAAAAAATTGGAAGAGTTCCCTAGAAGTTGCTTTAGAAAATAAAAGTCATGATGTGGTGGCTTGTATTAAAAAATATCAAAAAGCAAAGTTAAAACTTTTTAATGTTGGGGGTTTGAAGAATCTTTCAGGGTCTTTGATAAACTCTATTAAAGAGTTTAGTTATGATAACTTAGGGGTGGGTAAAATAGTTGTTGATGGTGCCGTTTTTAATGCTTTTGGGATTTTATCTATAGATCAAACTATTGGCTGGATCAATAAAGATAAAAAAACATTTAGAGGTTTTGTTATTGATAACGATTTTAAAGATTTAGAAAATGAGTTAAAAAGGTTAGATATTCTAGTTACAACAAAGCAGAAAAGTTTTTTGCAAAATAACTAAGCATAAAGATTTTATAATAACTAAAATGAAAAAAAAATCTTATCACATACAATTGCGCGCTTTTTCATTAATTGAGGTTGCAGTTGTTATAATAATTATTGGTGTATTGGTTGCGGGAATTTTTGTTTCTGATAATTTGATTACAAAATCTCGTTTGCAGATGGCGGTTAACTTATCAAAGTCATCGCCAATTAATAGCATTAGAGATAATGTTTTGTGGCTTGAAACTAGTTTGGATAGTAGTTTGAAAGATACTGAATCTTTTAATGATGCGTCAATTACTGCATGGAACAGTCAAAATAACTCAGGTAATAAAATTACGGTGAATGCTGTTGGTTTGGGTCCAGTTTATGCTAATACAATTAATAGAATTCCGGCTGTAAAGTTTGATGCTAGTAGTGTTGCAAGACCAAGTGTTGATAATTATCTTGAGATAGAGGATGCCTCATTTCTTAACAAAACAGATTATACAATTTTTGTTTTGGAAAAAAGACAGAGTAATTCATCTAATAATTATTTTATTGGTGAGAATCTTAATGGAACTGCCAATCAAAGTTTTGCTTTGGGATATAAAAATGATTCAAAGATTGTTCACTCACAAGGTTTGGGAATGTCTTATGATTCAACAGTTAGTTTTTATGCTGATTCAAAAGAAAAAGCGCGACTTTTTACATTTATTCATAGTTCAACTGGTGGAAACAAAACTTATATTAACGGTCTTCTTGCGTCAGAAGATTCAACTAAAACAGGGCATTTAACTAATATTTCTAAGCTTTCTATTGGTAAGGGATATAGCGGTGAAATTGGAGAAATTGCTTTTTTCACAAGAGCTTTAAACGATAAAGAAAGACAGGATATAGAAGATTATTTGTCTCGAAAATGGGATAGAAAAAATCTAAGATCTTCTGCTCAAGATGGTTCTTGTTCTTCTGGTATAATTACTGATGGTGGTTGTGATCTTGGTTATAGTTGTGATGCTGGATATATAGGTGCTGATTGTACAGCTTGTGATGAGTCTAATGGATATTATCTTATAGAAGGAACTTGTCAGCAAGGTTGTATGGTTAATATTACTGGTGCTTCAACAACTTCTGTTCCCGAAGTTACAGATAGTTTTGATTGTGATCAAAGTGGTTATGGTGGATCAATAGAATACACATGTAGTGATGGAGTTTTTTCAACCAACAACGTTTGTGCAATAGTTACTGGTTCTGCAAATTGCACTGGAGGAATAATTGATAATACAAGTGTTTCAGGATCAACGATACATAAATTTAACTCTTCAGGAACATTCACTTGTTCAGCATCTAAAACAGCACAAGTTCTTGTTGTTGCTGGAGGAGGAGGGGGAGGAGGAGTAATTGGTGGAGGTGGTGGTGCAGGTGGGGTTGTTTACAACTCAAGCTATGCTTTAGCAGCAAGTTCTTACAATATAACTGTTGGTGCCGGTGGTTTGGGTGGTTATGGTCATGATTCTAATGCTCAAGGTGGAACTAAAGGTGGAGATTCTGTTTTTGATGTTAATAGCACAACTTTAAAAATAACTGCTCTTGGAGGCGGTGCGGGAGGTCACTGGGGAGGTTCAACAACTTCAACATCTACAAGCGGAGGATCTGGTGGTGGTGGTAGTAATTCAGCAGCTGCAGGTAGCGGCACTTCTGGTCAAGGAAATAGTGGTGGGGTGAGTTTAAACACTAATTATGCTGGTGGCGGTGGTGGTGCTGGATCTGCTGGTCAAACTTTTACCAACGGAGTAAAATCAGGAGATGGAGGAGCTGGAGTGAATTACGCTTCTATTTTTGGAACTTCGGTTGGAGAATCTGGTTGGTTTGCTAGCGGTGGAGGAGGAGGAGTAAGAAGCGGTAATGGGGCTAATGGTGTTGCTTCAAATGGTGGCGGTGGTGCTGGTACAACCTATACAGTTGTTGCGGAATCTGGAATGCCAAATACAGGCGGCGGTGGTGGTGGTGCAGGTTATAATACTGGAAATTCATCTATAAGATTTGGTGGTAGTGGAGGATCGGGGGTTGTACTGATTAGCTATATTTCTAGTACAACAACTTGTCCGTCAGGTTATAGTTTGTCTGATTCAAACTGTATAAAATCTTGTGATGTTTCTGTCGCCGGTGTTTCAACTTCTTCGGTATTTTCTGGAAGTGGTTCTCTTAGTTGTGATGTTTCAGGATATTCTGGATCAGTATCTTATAACTGTAGTTTAACAAATGGTCTATCAACAACTGGACAATGTTATCGTACTTGTACTGTTAGTGGTGTTACTGGTGCTAATGGAAAAGTTGTTAGTCATGGATCAACTTCAACTTCTTGCAATGCGGGATATATGGGAACTATTAATTATACCTGTAATGATGGAGATTTCCAACCAACTGGCGGATCATGTTCAGTTTCTCCAAGTTGTACAGGTGGAACCGTAACCAATCCTTCTGCTGGCGTTACAGTTCATACATTTACATCAAATGGAACTTTTAACTGTACTTATGAAAAGGTCGCGCAAATTTTAGTAATTGGTGGTGGCGGTGGTGGTGGTGGAAATGGTGGTGGTGGTGGTGGCGGCGGCGGCGTTGTTTATAAATCTTCCATTAATATAGGTTCTGGAAGTTATAACGTTGTTGTTGGTGCTGGTGGATCTGGTGTTCTTAATACTACTACTTCAGGTGCAAATGGAAAAAACTCAAGCATAAATATTAGTGGAGTTGAAGCTGCAGTTGGTGGCGGTGGTGGAGTTAGTAGAGATTCTGGGGGTGCTGCTTCTACTGGTGGTTCTGGTGGTGGTGGTGGTGGTGGAAATATCCCACAACGTACTTTTGGTGTTGGAACTTCTGGTCAAGGTTATGATGGAGGAAGTGGAGTTGAATCTGGATGTAATGCTGCAGGTGGCGGCGGAGGCGGAGGTGGTTCAGCTGGAAGTAATGCCGCTGTTAGTGTTGGAGGCAATGGTGGAAATGGTTATGAAAATTTAATAAGCGGTGCATCAGTTATTTATAGCTCTGGCGGCGGCGGTGGTCGTACTTGTAATAGTGGCGGATCTGTTGGAAGTGGAGGTTATGGTGCTGGAAATGGTTCGTTTGGGGCGGGAATTGCTGCAACTGGTTATGGTTCTGGCGGCGGTGGCGGTGGTGCTAATTCTGCTGGAGGAGCTGGAAAATCTGGTGTTGTGATTATCAGATATTAATAAACCAATTGTGGTGTAGCTGAGGTGAAAGTATGCTAAAGAAAGTAGGGTGGAAATGGATTCCATCCTACTTTTTTAGTTCAAGTTATTTAACTAATTTTTTTTGCAATCTACTCTCTATCTCCTCTAAGAATTCTTCAGTGTAAAGATAATGTTTGCCGTGTTCTACAGAATTTCCATGAATGCAAACGGCTAAATCTTTGGTCATTTTTCCAGATTCAACAGTTTCGATGCAGGTTTTTTCTAAAGTGTGGCAGAAGTTGATCAAATCTTGATTTTCATCAAGCTTGCCGCGGAATTCTAATCCGCGAGTCCAAGCAAAAATTGATGCCATTGGATTTGTTGAAGTTGGCTTTCCAGCTTGATGATCGCGATAATGTCTGGTTACGGTTCCGTGCGCAGCTTCAGCTTCCATGGTTTTTCCATCGGGTGTAATTAAAACTGAAGTCATTAAACCAAGAGATCCAAAGCCTTGAGCAACAGAATCTGATTGCACGTCGCCATCATAATTTTTACACGCCCAAATAAATTTACCGCTCCATTTTAAGGCAGAGGCAACCATGTCGTCAATTAAGCGATGTTCGTAAGTTATTTTTGCTGCGGCGAATTTTTCTTTGAATTCTTTTTCGTAAATTTCGGCAAAAATATCTTTGAAGCGGCCGTCATATTTCTTTAAGATTGTGTTTTTAGTTGAAAGATAAAGTGGCCAATTTTTTTGTAGTGCTAAGTTAAAGCATGAATAAGCAAATCCACGAATTGATTCGTCAGTGTTATACATCGCCAAAGCAACGCCAGAAGACTTAAATTTGAAAACTTCATGCTCTATTATTTCGCCATTTTCTCCTTCAAATTTGATGGTTAATTTTCCTTTTGAAGGAACCAAAAAATCAGTTGCTTTATATTGATCGCCAAAAGCATGACGACCAACAATTATTGGCGAAGTCCAGTTAGAAACAATTCTGGGAACATTTTGACAAACAATTGGTTCGCGAAAAACAGTTCCGTCTAAAATGTTTCGAATAGTTCCATTTGGTGATTTCCAAATTTCTTTTAAGTTGAATTCTTTTTTGCGCGCTTCATCTGGTGTGATTGTTGCGCATTTTATGCCAACGCCGCAAGCTTTGATAGCATTAGCTGCATCAATTGTAATTTGATCGTTTGTGGCATCACGATTTTGAACTCCTAAATCAAAATATTGAATTGGGCAATCGATGTAAGGTGTGATTAATTTTTCTTTGATCATTTTCCAAATGATGCGAGTCATTTCGTCGCCATCAATTTCAACAACTGGATTTTTTACCTGAATTTTTTTCATAAAATTTATTTTTTAAATGAAGAGAAGAATTGTCCAATTAGATGTGGTGCTTGTTTTTTAAGATTAAAAAGTTGCGGATTTCGTAAATATTCAACAACAATTCCAGACATATAACAAGCCAATGAAATTGCGGTTATTTTTGGATCTAAATCTTTTGGTAAAACTTTATTTTTTTTGGCGCGTTCAAAATATTGAGAAAAAAGATCGATGTTTTTTAGTTTTTGTTTTCGCTGTTTTTCCAAAATATCTTCCATGCCAGAGTAATCGCATTTGCATAAAAATATTTTTAGAATTTTTTTTCGCATCGAGTCATTATCCAGATCAGTTAATAATTTAACGCAAAGTTTTTGCAGTTGGCATAAAGAATCGTCACAATTTTTTTGCATATCTTCAAGAATAGAAGAGGTGAGTGGACGACATAATTCTTCATGTAATGCTTCAAAAATATCTTTTTTATTTTTGAAGTGCCAATAAACCGCACCACGTGTTACATTTGCTTCTGAGGCAATTTGTTCAAGAGTTGATTTTACAAAACCATTATCAACAAACACTTCAATTGCTGCCCGCAATATATCATTTTTGGTACTCAATGAATTTTTCAATTTATTTTGTATTTTTTTATCGGACATAATTTGTAAAAATGCTTGTAGAATAAATATTAAACTAATTAATGTTAAACATACATACACGAATGTATGTTTACAGACACTATCTAAAATTTCTCAAAAATTATGAGCAATAAAATTAAAAAACAAAGTTCACTTATTGTTGTGAGTGCGCTTGTAATAACGATTGTTGGAACTTTTTTCTGGCTCAATCCAAAATACAATCAAGCAAGTTCATTTAAGGCAAGCGAAAATAGAGCTGCTGAAGTTGCAGTTACAATAGTGCAAAAACAGAATGTGGAGTTATTTCAAGATTTACCAGCACGAGTTAATGGTTTTAAAATTTCTGAGGTTCGTCCACAAGTTGGTGGCGTTATTAAAGAAATAAAGTTTAGCGAAGGTAGTTTTGTTAAAAAAGGTCAACAGCTTTACCAGATTGATCCAGTTATGTATCAATCAACTTGGCAAAGTGCTCAAAAAAATCTAAAGGCTTTGCGTGCTAAAAGAGATCGCTACAAAATTTTGTTAGAACAAGACGCTGTTAGCAAACAAGAATTTGATGATATTGAAGCGTCTTTTGCGCAAGCTGATTCTGACGCTCAAAAAGCAAAAGCGAATTTTTCTTATAGTAAAGTTTTAGCACCAATTTCAGGATATATTGGTAAATCAAATTTAACTGAAGGTGCCTTAGTTGACGCGAATCAAACTAATCCTTTAGTAACAATTGTTCAGTTAGATCCAATTTATGTTGATATGGTTCAAACCACAAAAGATGCGTTAGAGATAAAAGATCATAATCAAATCAAAGTAACAATTGCCGATGAAAATTCTTCTGAAATTGCTGAAGGAAAATTAAAAATGATTGAGAGCTTTGCTGATGAAAGCACTGATTCTGTAAGGTTGAGAGCTTTATTTGAAAATAAAAATAAAAAGTTAATTCCGGGAATGTTTGTTAAAGCCAAACTTCATTTAAAACCAATTGAAGTAATCTTAGTTCCGCAGCGCGCTACAATGCGCACTCCAGATGGAAACCTAATGGTTTTTGTAGTGCAAGGAGACGTTGCTAAAATGCGCCCAATTAAAGCTGAAAGAATTTTTGAAGATTCTTGGATTGTAGATTCAGGTCTTGAAGATGGTGAAGTTTTGATTGTTGAAGGTTATCAAAAAATTGCCGATGGAGCTAAAGTAAATACAGTTACTTTTAATGCTGAGGTGCAAAAATAATGTCTAATTTTTTTATAAATCGACCAATATTTTCTTGGGTTTTGGCGATTATTATCATGCTGGCTGGTATTTTGTCGCTTTTTAAAATGCCAATTGAGCAATATCCAAATATTGCGCCACCTTCTGTTTCAATTTCAACTTCAATGCCGGGTGCTTCGGCTGAAACTATTGAAAATAGTGTAACGCAAGTGATTGAACAAAGTCTTACCGGACTTGATTCTTTGCGCTATTTTACCTCAAGCAGCGATTCTAATGGAAATGCCACAATCACCTTAACTTTTGAGCCAAAAACAGATCCCGATATTGCTCAAGTTCAGGTGCAAAATAAATTGCAATCAGCAATGCCGCTTTTGCCACAAGAAGTTCAGCAGCAAGGTGTTCGTGTTAATAAATCGAATAACAACTTTTTGTTGGTAATTGGTCTTTACTCAGAAAATGATTCGGTGAGTGAAGAAGAGCTTGGTGACATTCTTTTGTCAGATATGAAAGACAACATCGCCCGTATTAACGGTGTAGGTAATGTAACAATTTTTGGTGATCCGCGTGCAATGAGAATCTGGGTAAATCCTGATAAACTCTATTCTTATAAGATTACAATTGCTGAAGTTATCGCGGCAATTAAAGTGCAAAATGCAGATGTTGCTGCTGGTCAGCTTGGTGGTTTGCCATCTATTAAAGGTCAACAAATTAATGCCACAATTACAGCTCAATCAAAGTTAAAAACAGTAGATGATTTTAAAAAAATAGTCTTGCGTGTTAATAAAAATGGTTCGCAAGTTCGTCTAAAAGATGTCGCAAAAATTGAGCTTGGTTCACAAAGTTATGATAGGGTTGCTCGCTACAAACGCCATCCAGCAGCTGGAATGGCAGTGATTTTAGCCAGTGGTGCTAATGCTCTTGATACAGCAAAAAGTGTTAAAGCTAAGGTTGAAGAGATGAAACAATTTTTGCCAAAAAGTGTTCAAGTTATTTATCCTTATGATTCAACTCCTTTCATTAAACTTTCAATTGCTGGCGTTGTTGAAACTTTGTTAGTGGCAATTTTGTTGGTGTTTTTGGTGATGTTGATTTTCTTGCAGAATTTTCGTGCAACTTTAATTCCTACAATTGCTGTTCCTGTTGTTTTACTTGGAACTTTTGCAGTTTTATTTGCGTTTGGTTTTACGATTAACACTTTGACAATGTTTGCTATGGTTTTAGCAATTGGCTTGCTGGTTGATGATGCAATTGTAGTTGTTGAAAACGTCGAACGAATTATGCATGAAGAAGGTTTATCGCCAATTGAAGCAACAAAAAAATCAATGCAGCAAATCACAGGAGCTTTGATTGGTATTGCCATGGTACTTTCGGCAGTTTTTGTGCCAATGGCATTTTTTGGTGGTTCGGCTGGTGCAATTTATCGTCAATTTTCAATTACCATTGTTTCATCAATGGTCTTTTCGGTTTTGGTGGCATTGGTTCTTTCGCCATCACTTTGCGCCACAATTTTAAAACCAGCATCAAAAGATCATAAATTAGCACAAAATAAATTTCTGAATTTTTTTAATAATCGTCTTGATTTCGGTAGAAATTTTTATGTTTCTTCGGCTAATAAAATAATCTCGCGTCTTTATAGATTTTTTATGATTTATGTAGTGATGATTGGCGGATTAGTGTTTTTATTTAGCCGTTTGCCAACTTCATTTTTGCCAGTCGAAGATCAAGGTATGATGTATTTAATGGTAAATACACCAAGTGGCTCAACTATGGAGCGCACAGTGGAGAGTTTGAAAAAAGTTGAAGACTATTTTTTAGAGCAAGAAGCAGAAAATATCGATCACTTGTTCACAGTTGCTGGTTTTAGTTTTGCTGGTAGCTCACAAAGTGCTGGTTTTGGTTTTGTTGGTCTAAAAGATTGGAGTTTGCGCAAACGTGCCGATCAGCATGTAGCAGCAATTTCTGGTCGTGCTATGGGAGCTTTGTCGCAAATAAAAGATGCTTTTGTATTTACATTTTTCCCGCCACCAATTCGTGAACTAGGCAACGCTTCTGGATTTGATTTACAGCTAATTGATCGTAGCCAAATAGGGCATAATGCTTTGATGAATGCCCGTAACCAACTTTTAGGAATGGCGGCAAAAAATCCGCTATTAATTGGCGTTAGACCAAATGGTTTAAATGATGTTTCTCAATATAAGATTGATATTGATTATGAAAAAGCTGCAGCATTGGGAGTTAGTTTTTCAGATATAAATCAAACTTTACAATCAGCTTGGGGATCTTCTTATGTGAATGATTTTCTTGATAAAGGTCGTATTAAGAAAGTGTATTTACAAGGTGATGCGCAATATCGTATGTCTCCAAAGGATTTAAAGAAATGGTATATCAGAAATAATGAAGACAAAATGGTTTCTTTTGATAGTTTTTCTTCAGCGCGTTGGACTTTTGGATCGCCAAAGCTTGAGCGTTTTAATGGAGTTTCTTCTTTAAATATTCAAGGTGGTGCAATTCCGGGAGTTAGTTCTGGTGTTGCTATGTTAGAAATGGAAAAAATGGTAAAGCAATTACCGCAAGGTATTGATTATGCTTGGTCAGGAATTTCTTATGAAGAAAAAAAATCTGGTTCACAAACCATAATGCTTTATGCCATTTCTTTATTGGTGGTTTTTCTATCTCTTGCAGCACTTTATGAAAGTTGGTCAATTCCATTTTCTGTAATTTTGGTTGTGCCTTTTGGTGTGCTCGGAGCAGTGATTACTTCAATGGCATTTGGAATGAGTAATGACGTTTATTTTCAAGTTGGATTGCTCACAACAATTGGTTTGTCAGCAAAAAATGCAATTTTGATTGTTGAGTTTGCACGTGATCTTTATCATAAAGGTCATAGCGCAATTGAAGCGACCTTGATTGCAACTAAATTAAGATTTCGTCCAATAATGATGACTTCAATGGCATTTATGCTTGGAATTTCTCCTTTGGTATTAGCTTCGGGTGCTGGTTCAGCAAGTCAGCGTGCAATTGGTGTTGGTGTTATGGGTGGAATGTTAGCAGCAACTTTTATCGCCACTTTATTTGTGCCGATGTTTTATGTGTTCGTAGAAAAAATTGCTAAGAAGTTAAAAGGTGCCAAAAATGAAAATTAAAAAAATTATAATTATATCATCTGTTTTTGCAGTTCTTTCCTGCACTTTAGCACCAAAATATAATCGTCCCAAAACTCCTGACATTGCTTTGGAAAAAGATGATTCAACAAAAAAGTCAATCTCGCTAATTTCATGGCAGGAATATTTTCAGTCACCAGATTTGCATCGCACAATTCAAACTGCTTTATTCAATAATCGTGATTTGCGTGTTGCTAATATTAATATCGAATCTGCACAAGCAACTCACGGTGTAGTGCGTGCAGATCTTTTGCCTACAATTAATGCAGTTGGTTCACAAACAAGGCAGGGTGTTCCGGGAACTTTTGCTAGTTTTATGCCTAAAACACAATATCGCGCCAATATTTCTTTAGCAAATTACGAGATAGATTTTTTTGGAAAAATGCGTTCACTAAAAAAATCAGCACTGGAAGATTTTTTAGCATCCACGCAAGCCAGAAATGTTACTAGAGTTTCTTTGATTGCTGAAACAGCGAATTCTTATGCACAACTTTTGCTTGATCGTGAATTGTTAAAAATTGCTGAAGAAAGTTTGCAAGAACAAAAAAAACGTTACGAATTTAGCGAGTTAAGATATAAAAGCGGACTTGATTCGGAATTAGATTTATTAAATGCCCAAAACACTATTGAAGAAACAAAAAATAATTTAGAAACCTATAAAAAATTGGTGAAGCAAGATGAAAATGCTTTGATGCTTTTGATGGGAGTTTTTGAAAGAAGTGCTTTGCCGCAAGAAGATGTTACATTAAGTGATGTAAAGGTTAAAGAGGAATTGCTAAATTTTGCACCTTCACAATCTTTGCTTTTGCGTCCAGATGTTGTGCAAGCCGAACATGAATTAAAAAGTGCTAATGCCAATATTGGAGCGGCTAGAGCAGCGTTTTTTCCATCAATTAGTTTAACTGGAAATTATGGTTATGCTTCGCGTGATGCTGCAAATTTATTCAACTCAAAAATTTGGACTTTTACACCACAAATTAACCTGCCAATTTTTACAGGTGGTAAAAATATTTATAATTTGAAGTTAGCTGATTTGCGCAAAAAAACTGAAATAGCACAATATGAAAAAACAATTCAAACAGCGTTTCGTGAAGTTTTAGATCAGCTAGCAGAAAGAGAGTCAACAAAAAATCAGCTCGAATCTTTTGATAAAATTTATGCTAACAAAAAAAGAGTAAATGATGTTTCTAAAATAAAACATGAAGCAGGAATTAACAGCGCAGTGAATGTTATTGATGATAAAATAAACTTTCTTGTTGCTAAACAAAACCAACTTACTGCTCAAAAACAATATTTGGCAAATTTGATTACGCTCTACAAGGTTATGGGTGGTGGAAGTGAGTTAGAAGTGGAAGTTAAATAATTGGCTCAAAAAATTTTGTATTATGATCAAAAGCCATAATTTCGCCTGTTTCTATATTAAAGTGCCAAGCGTGGATATTTATTTTAGATTCTTTTAAACGTTTTGCGATATAGGGATATCCAGTAAGGTTGCGTAGAGAAATAATTAACGATTCAGTTTCGCAAGCATTACATTGTTCTTCTTCACTTTTTTCTGACAATTCTTTTTTAACTGCATCGCGAGCTTGTGATGCAACGGAGAGCCATGATTTCATCGATTCAGAAATATTTTTTCCAGAAAATGATTTTTCTGATAACATCATTTTTATGCTGTCACATTTTGCGTGACCAAGAACAATTACATTTTCAACTTCAAGAATAGTAACGGCATATTCAATTGCAGATAAAATACCATGAACTCCAGATGAATCATGTTTAGGAACAATTCCACCAACGTTATTTATAACATATAATTCTCCGGGATTTGTCGCAAATATTTCAGCTGGCGCAAGTCGTAAATCAGCACATGAAATTACCAAAGTTGTTGGTTTCTGTCCTTGTTCAATTAAATGATGAATAATATCTTTTTTTTGTTGAAAAGTGGTGGACTTAAAAACTCTAAATCCGCTAACAAGTTTACCTACACTTGACATGTTTGACTCCAAAAATTTAGTTGACGATTTAACAAAACATAAAATCAAACCAATAGCAATTCAAATCAAGATTTAAAAATGATACATCGTGTAAAAAAAATATTTGAGCTTGAGGCCTCAACAGGAATCTTCTTGTTAATAGCAACAATAGCAGCACTTTGGGTTGCAAACTCTGAAGGATTTACCGTTTATCAAAGTTTTTTTGCGATCAATCTGCCAATTAATTTTGAAGTGATTGGTATTTACAAAAATTTGACGGTGCGTGATTGGATAAATGATTCTTTGATGGCAATTTTTTTCTTGTTGGTTGGTTTAGAGTTAAAAGAAGAAATAATCGCTGGTGAATTATCGAGTAAAAAAAGAGCGATGCTTCCAGCAATTGCAGCAATTGGTGGAGTTATTGTTCCAGCTATAATTTTTTTAATGTTTAACTTTAATCACCAAGAAAATCTTAAAGGTTTTGCTATTCCAACAGCAACAGATATTGCTTTTGCTTATGGTGTTATATGTGTGTTTGGTAAAAAAATTTTTAAATCATTAAAAGTTTTTCTGATCTCTTTGGCAATATTTGATGATTTGGCAGCTATTCTCATCATTGCCATATTTTACTCTCAGGATCTTAACGTATTTTATTTATTGATGAGTTTTATAGTTTTTGCTGGTTTAGCAGCTCTAAATTTTCGTGGTTCTACATCTGTATTTTTTTATTTGATTTTAGGATCGGTTTTATGGTTAATGGTTTTAAAATCTGGGATTCATCCAACCGTTGCTGGTGTTGCATTAGCGATGTTTATTCCTCATAAAAAAGATCTTCTAAAAAAACTAATTAAAAAAATTGCACCAGCAGTTAATTTTATAATCCTTCCAATTTTTGCTTTTGCGAATAGTGGTGTAAGGATTTCAGATTTTTCATTAGATATTTTAACCCAACCTTTGTTTTTAGGAATTGTCTGTGGGTTATTTTTTGGGAAACAGATTGGTATAATGTTGTTTAGTTTTATTGCTGTAAAATTGAAGATAACTCACTTACCACGTAGCTTAACAGGAGTTGAAGTAAGTTGGTTTGAATTTTATGGTGTTTCAATAGTAGCTGGAATTGGCTTTACGATGAGCTTCTTTATTGGTTCTTTAGCCTTCTTAAATAATGCTGTTTTATTTGATGAGGTTAAGATTGCAGTGCTTATAGCGTCTTTCTTATCAGCGGTTTTTGGAATGGCGATAATCAATTTCTCTCTTTCTAAAACAAAGTTTAAACTGTGATTATCTTACTTTCGCCAGCAAAATCTTTGAACTACGATTCAAATATTTTTTACTCTAATAACACAATTCCTCACTTTAAAAAAGAGGCTGTGGAGCTTGTTTCTAAATTACAAAAATTATCATCAGCTGATTTGAAAAACATCATGAAAATCAGCGATAAATTAGCAGATTTAAACCACGAAAGATTCAAAAATTTTTCTAATAAGTTTAGTATAAAAAACGCAAAGCAGGCTTTATTGGTTTTTGACGGCGATGTTTATAAGCCAATTGAGGTGAGTAAATTTGATGAATCAGACTTTATTTTTGCTCAAAATAATCTGCGTATTTTGTCGGGACTATATGGATTATTAAAACCATTAGATTTGATTCAACCATATCGACTTGAGATGGGAACATCTTTTGATAACAGTTTCTTTGTTAAAAATCTTTATAGTTTTTGGGGAGATAAAATTACTAATTTTCTTGATGAAGAATGTAAAACTAGTCAAGAAAATGTGTTAATTAATCTTGCTTCAGAAGAATATTTTTCAGCGATTAATATTAAAAAATTTTCCAGCAAAATTGTTAATATTATTTTTAAAGAGAAAAAAGGAGACGTTTATAAAATTGTTGGAATAAACGCCAAAAAGGCTCGAGGCTTAATGGCAAAATTTATTATTAAAAATAAAATTACGCGCTCTAAAGAGCTAAAAAATTTTAACCTAAAAGGTTATGCTTTTGCAGAGAAATATTCAGATGAGAATAATTTTGTTTTTATCTGCCAGAGTTCTGTGAATTCTTTTTAGCTTCTGATGAAGTTGTATTTTTTTCTCCGGTTGGCTCATTAAGAATGTCATCAAGAAATCCAGAAGTATAAGAGTGTTTTGGAGTTTCTGTGTTAAATTTTTTTGTATAAAATTCAGTAAGAGGAGAAAATTTCTCAATAATTCTTCTATCTTGCAAATTTTGTGTTGAGACATGATTTGGCGAACTAATGGGAATATCTGAAGAAGAAATAGAATGTTGTAAGATTGTTGTAGAGGTATTTAAGCTTGTAAGAAAATCATCTTGAAAATTGATAGTATTATTTTGCTTTTGTTCAAGCTCTTCTTGCTCTAAGTTATAATTTTCCTCTCGAAAACGCTCTAAAAACATTTCCCACTTTGCTTCATTTAATCCAGCTTCTCCTTCTACAGCTTCTGGAGTATATTTTCTTTTTTTGGTAAAGTTGGTTTGATTTGGTTTATGTGGAAGAGGATCCAAAAGATTTTTTATTATTAGTACATTTTTGTTTGAGATAGATTCAAAATCGTCATCAAAATAAATAGCTAACTCTGAAGAATGAGCTGCAATTCTTTCTATTGCACCTTTTTTTTCTGAGTTGTCGCTTCCATTAATTTCTTTAAAAAAGTTTGATAAGTCTCCAAGAATTCCTCTAATTACTTTAGAATCTTGTTTAGAGGCGATATAAAATTTAATATTGTTATCTACTCCTAGTTGTAGAATTTCTTGTAAAATTATTTTGTCGGCAAACCAGTCTAATATTCTTGGATTTGCTCTTGTGCCATTTTCATCATCAATTAGGTCAATCATGCTGTGATGTTTTGTTATGGTTCCATCAAAATCAAATATCGCTTTCTTGATGTTTTTGAAAATAAATTCATCAACGATTTGTGAGGCTAAATATTTTTTTCTATCTATGTCTGTCTCTGATAATTCTTGAGTATGGTTAAGGTAATTAGGTGTGGAAAAATTGGTTTGATTTGTTCCTTGGTTTTTAGAAGGAGTTTCAAAAATTTCTTGGGAGGAATTTTTCATCTGAATTTCTTTATGTTAAAAATTTGAATAGTTCAAATTTCATTTTTAATAAAAAATTAATGCAACTCAAAGTTGTTTTTTTGAAAAAAAATTAAAATAAGTCGTATTAGAGGCTGAATATTTTTTTGGAAAAACGGTTTTTGGAAGGTGGGTTTTAAGAAATAGAGGATGTTGAAGTGGTGGGTGATGACAGGCTCGAACTGCCGACCCTCTCCTTGTAAGGGAGATG
>CAYWVI010000004.1:0-55790 GCA_964461905.1 uncultured Rhizobium sp.
GAAATCAGATGCTTTCCGCTAAATTTAGCATAGAAGAATTCAATCTTATCAAAGAACGCGCCAGCAAAGAAGGCCTAACTCTTTCTGGATATGTAAGAAAAAGACTTTTTAGAAAAGAACCAGTGCGCAACTTAGAGTTTGAGGAAAGAGTTTTGAAACTTACTTCGATTACTGCAGCTCATATACAGATAATCACTGATCAAATGGATGAAGAAGAGTTTCAAAAATTCAAAACTATATTGAATGAAATACGGAGAAAGTACGGTATTCAAGAAATAGAATAGGATTAAGGATTGGATTGCCGCTGTCGAATTTAGTTCGATTGCGGCAATCTTATTTTTTTCTACCAGAAATACTCATTCCTTCTAATTGCATAAGATCGCTTGCTGATGGTGATTTTGAAGGTTTTTTTCTAACTTCAATCAAATCGGCGCCATCAAAAGATTTGGGTGTTTCAATTTTACCCCGTCTCTTTGAATGACCAAGAAGATCAGTAGTGCCTGCCTTGCTTGTAAATCCAGAGTAAAAAGGAACTGACTCTGGGTTAGAATATTTGGTGTCCATAAATTCACTTG
This sequence comes from uncultured Rhizobium sp., assembly GCA_964461905.1. Lineage (GTDB taxonomy): Bacteria > Pseudomonadota > Alphaproteobacteria > Rickettsiales > UBA1997 > UBA2645. The sequence continues at coordinate 576 of CAYWVI010000004.1, forward strand.
TAACACCTCCTGTAATACCAGCTTTTTTTGCTTCCTCAAGTTTCTGTTTTCTTATTTGTCGCTGATTTTCAACAACAGTTGATAACTCTTCATCTCTATCTCTTCCATCTATATCCCTCTCCGCAGAACTGAGAATGATTTTGCCAGCGAGTTTCTTCACATCGATTGAGAGACCTTCGTATTTTATCGCTCTCTCTTTTACATCTTCAGATACCCATTCTTGATCTTTTACTAACCATTCTCCTGCATCTTGAGAGAGGCTTTCACTACTTTTACGATAATAATCAAATTTTTTGAAACTAGTGTTGGAAATCAATATTCTTGGCAAATGTTTGGATGAGGTTTTCAATCCTTGATCTCGCATTTCTTTAGTGAGGTTTTCTAAAAATGATCCCTGCAAAGTTGATGCTTCGATATTCCACATTTTACCTTCGCAACCAAACTCATGTTGCTCGTGTTGATCACAAATATTCTGATTTGAGTTTGTGAATAAAATTAACTCATAAACTTTATGACCATCTGCAGTTCCAAATTTTGCAGTTAATTTTGTTTTTAAAATCTGAACTATTTTTCTGATATTTTCTGGATCTTGCAAAAATTCTTCTAGCTTCCACTCACTGTGAGAATATTGCTTCGAAGAATAAACATTTTTACCGATCTCGCTTTCATTAGAAGATAAGAAATTTTCAAATGCTTCTTGGCTAGAAAAGATCCTTTGAGTCGTCATCAAATCGAGTGGTAGTGCAATTGGAAAATCGACGAAGCTTCTGCCTCCTTCGTATTTTCCTGTAGCTCTAGTTTTTTCATGTTCTTGATCGCTCACAACAAAAAGCATGTGTCCAGTCAGATAATTGCCTCGTGTATATCTACCTCTATCTGTAGTGGATAATTCACTTTTTATTCCCATCCCGGCACGCAAAGTCCAGTTAGCATCGATAATTGCCTGCTGAATATCATGATAAGGAATGTAAACAGTTTTTGCTGCTGTTTTGCCGGGATATTTAAAATCACTTACTTCAAGAACTTCCCCATCTTCGTTTGTTAACTCTTTTTTTCCAACTGAAGCCCAAACAATTCTTCTAGCTTCTCTAAAATTTTGAAATCTTAACTCAGCAACTTGCTGTGATAGTAGTTCTAAATCTCCTTGGCCATGTCTTATTTGAAGTAACAAATCAATTTCTGAATTTTCACCAGCTGACTGAGAAAGGTTAGTTTCTACCCCTAATATAAGAGATTTAGTGTTCTCTTCACTACCAAGTTTTTCTCCATCTGAAAGCTTAATATTTTCTAAGCATCTTATCATCCAATTCCCTATTTTTCTATTTTGAGAATCCCAGCCATTATATGGATTGCTTAACTCAGCTTTTTCTTCTGGTGGCAGTTTATCATATTTTTTCTTAAAATATTCCCAAAAAGCATTTTTTGAATACTCAGTTCCGAGTTTTGACCAAGTCCTTATTAAAGAGTCTTCAGAAGATTCAGGATTAGGAAGATTCATAGCTCCAGTTCCGAAGTTTATTTTTGCAAAACTCCTACCAAGGGAATAACTTAATCCTTTTAGCTCTTTGAAAAAATTGAGCTTTGCCTCTCTTTTTTTCAATTCTTCATATAAATCTTTTAAAGCCGGATTCTCATCTATTGCCCTTTGTAAATACTTTTGTGGATTACGTTTAACTTCGGCAGCTATATTTTCTTTGGCTTTTGAAATGATCAAATCTGAGCTGATATTATCTACAACTTCATCAACAACGTCTGTTAAAATTTCACTAACGATTTGTAATGATTCTTGTGTTTTATCTTCATAACTGGCGGCGGACTTTTGTGATTTAGACATCGGTGTGACTTTGCTTATTTACTATAATTTCTTTGGTAGCGTCATATCTGTAATTAACGATTTGTTCATTAACTATTAAATTTACAGCCTGATCAATAACTGAAATTGGTGCAATAAACCATTCTCTTGGAGTAAATCTTTTTCCATCATTATCATAAACATCCAAGTTAACGCAGCAGGATCCAAAGAACTTATGCAGTAAAAGTTCAAACTTCTGTGGGTTAAGATTATAGCACTGAAATGCGGAAATTATTTTAACTGGCGCCATTAAATAAGTTGGTTCCGTTTCGGCATTTCTAATTCTTTCTTCCACTGGGATTTTTGAGAATCCAATTTTGTATAAGTTTTTTATTTCCTTGATTGCTGGCTTATCACTCAAAGATTTTAATACGTAGATATAGCCGCTTTGTTCATCCTCTTCATTGATATTATTAAAATCATCTAGCAGATCATCGGAATTTTCGGTGACTCTTCTTCCATCCTTATACAACTCGGCAGATAGAGAACGAAGCATCATGTCTGATTCGGTGCCATTTTCAAAAATACATCTTAAGCGGGCATTTTGTTTTCCATTTACAAGTTCCTTTTCACCAACTTCGGCAATATAAAGTAAAATCCCTTTTAATACAAAGAATGAGTCTTTTGCGATCTGTTGTTCGTTTTTAAAATCTCGCAATATCCTCTTGCCTGAAGAGAGATCTTTTTGACATTGTTTTAATCTTTCTTCGAAAAGATTAAAATCCTTACATTGCTTTCTTCTGGCAACGTAATCTGGCATTGTTGTCACCTTTGAGACATGCTTCAAATTAAAGATATTATCAGCATCGTTTCCTAATATTCCTAGATCATCATCTTCGAAAACATCAGCCAATGATTTGAGCTCTTTTACCTCTTTTTGTAGAATGCCATGTTCATCGAACTGAGCTAAGGCTATAACTTTTTCTTTATCAGCTCGAATAGATTTCAATCTAGAGGCTAACAAATGCTCATTTATCGCACCGCCTGAGGTTGGCTCTTTGGCATTTTGTTCATAGAATTTACTAATTTCTTTGAATGAAGCTACGAGCCTATCATCAGCAGTAATAGCTGACTGCCTTGGTTTAACCTTTAATAAACCAAGATCATCATCATCTATTAATTTGAGTAAGTCTTTCTTTTCCATCTACTATAAACCCTGCTTTCTGCGTTGATCTTGAATATAAATTAATGCTTCAGCCATCCTTTTTTCCAAGGGATCAAGAGAGTTAATATCTGGTTCTCTTCCGCTATTTTTAACGAATGTTTTAATTTTTGGCCAAAGTTGTATGGCTTCTTCATCGGTCATTTGAATTCTGGTTGCTTCAATTGCTTGCTGAATAACTCTAAAAACTTGAGCTGTAACTGACTTAGACAAAATTTCAAAGGCATGCTGAAAAGGATTTACCGAATCAATCAGATCAATATTTAGATCATCAATATTGATAAATTTTCCAGCCATACGAATAAATCTTTGATCTCCAGTATCTTTTATTTCGCTATTTTTGATAACTGAGTCCACAACAACATACTGACGTACTTCTTCAACTTCTTCATCGGTCAAATCTGGATACTTAATTTGAATAATTTTTGGAATCATAATTCTATTTATCACTTCTGGATCTACATTTCCTGGAAGTGCTTTTATCATCGTTTCATCTTGCAGAATTGATGCTTTAAGATCGTTTAAATCTGATTCGATAATTTCCTTAACTCTATTTGAAGAAGGTTCTTTAAAACCGCGTATTCTTATTTCTCCAGGTGCAACAGAATCGTCATCTGATAATTTAGCTTTAAAGCTGAAGCTTGGCGCAAGGACTTGTTCCATCAAAAGAGAACATGTAATTGCCTTAAGCATATTATTTACAGAAAGAGTTACCTGATCATCTGCAGCATCTGGTTGAGCTATCAAATTCGTGAATTGCGCGTGTTTTTTATTTTTACTATCTCTTGTACATCTACCAATAATTTGGATTACTTCAGTTAAAGAACCACGATATCCAACTGTCAGAGCATGTTCGCAATATGGCCAATCAAAACCTTCTTTTGCCATTCCAAGAGCGATAATCAAATCTATCCCTTCTTCGGTTTTTATATTGCGAAGATATTCCACAACTCGCTCGCGATCATTTTCCTCAACTAAATTTGCAACTTTTAGAAGTTTGCCATCGGCTTTTCTTTTAACATAAATTATACCAGTTTTTTGATCTTGGGATTCAACTTCACCAATAATATCAAGTATTCTATCAACTTCTCCGTACTTATCTTTTGTGGATTCGCCAGCATTCACATTCGGAATGTGAAGTATTGTTTTTTTGTCAGTGTCTAAAACTTCAGCAATTGCCGAAGTATATTTACCTTGATAAAAGTGATATCCAATACCCAAAGATTTGAGGTAAGTATATCCATTTAGCTGTTCGTAGTAGTTGTAGGTTATTTTGGTAAATTTTGCTTCATCTTCAGGCAACAATACTGCAACGCCATCTCCTCTAAAATAAGAACCAGTCATCGCCACAACATGCGCACTAGATTTAGTCATAATTGAATGTAGCAAATTTCCCAAACGACTAGTTTCTTTATCAGCCGATACATGGTGAAACTCATCAATCGCTAAAAGACAATCGTTAAACTTACTCTCATCAATTTGCTCAAAAGCAAAACGCAAAGTTGCATGGGTACAAATTAAAATTTGCGCATTTGAATCCATGAAACGAATGAAAGCCTCAACCTTTCTATTATCTCCACCTGGAGTGCATAAGTTATATTCATCTTGCGGCTCCCAATTGGCAAAAAATCCATGAGATACCAAATCAGTTTTCCCAAACGAACCACCAATTGATTTTTCTGGAACAGCTACAATAACTTTTTTAACACCTTGTTTATGAAGTTTGTCCAAAGCTAAAAACATCAAAGCGCGTGATTTTCCTGAAGCTGGTGGAGCTTTTAAAAGTAAATATTTTGCATCTCTGGCTTGATAGGCGCGTTCTTGCATTTCTCGCATACCCATCTTGTTGATTTTTGTACTTTGTCCATTTTGTGCGTAACTTACTTCAACAATGTTTGGCATTAGTTTTCCTCTTCAATTTTTGTTTTTCATTTCTTTAACAAAGTCAGAATTAATCCGATAATTTTGTCTTTTTCTTTAGGACTACTTTCCGCAACTAATAGTGTTATAGCCGTCAATGCTTGAGGACTAATTCCACTTTGCTCTAAAAGATTATTCTTTTGTAAAAACCATACAAAAGCGAATGCTCCAGATCTTTTATTTCCATCAACAAATGGATGATTTTTAACTATAAAATAAAGCAAATGGGCCGCTTTTTCTTCTAAGGTTTGATAAAGCTCTTCTCCACCAAAAGACTGCATCACATTTCCAACAATTCCTTCCAAGCTTTGTGCTTGTCGTTCTTTGGCAAAGATTTCAGTTGCTTCACCTTTTTTGATCAAATTCGTTTTAAGATTAGCAATTCCAAACTCTAGCTCTCGTGCTTCAAGTTTAACCCGTTTCTTCGTTACACCTCTAGTTTCAAGTTGGTTTTTATCATATGCATCTAAGGAAAGCCAAGTCGCAGCAAAGTCTGAAACTAAATCTAGAATATTTTCTGCAGCAATTTGATTATTTTTCGGTAAAAGTAACTTTATGTCTTTTATTGCCTGAGAGAATTTTTGATAATTTTTTGAGATAAGTTTTTTGTTAACAGCAACGCCATCAAGCAAATAGTTTTTTAAAACTTTAGTTGCCCAAATTCTAAACTGAGTAGCGCGATTAGAGTCAACACGGTAGCCAACCGACAAAATCATATCCAAGTTGTAATACTCTATATCACGAACTGTTTCTCTATTACCTTCTTTTTGAACTGTTGCAATTTTTGCAACAGTTGCCTTTTCCTTAAGCTCACCAGTTTTGTAGATGTTTTTGATGTGACGAGAAATTACTGACTTATCCCTTCCAAACAAATCAGCAATCTGGTTTAGGTTGGCGATAATATTTTTATTATTCTCATCTAGCTTTAGTTCAATTGCGCCATCTTTAGTTTGATAGATTAATGACGCAGAGATTGATTGCTTTGGTTTTTTATTAGTGGTTTTACTCATGGTTTTGTGATATTATTTTTAGGTTTAAATTTAGGAGTTTTGGAATTTGGTTTTTTGTTTGGCTCATCAATTTTTATCAGAAGTGGCATAGGAAAATCTACGCCAACCAAAAGAGCTTCTCCTTCACCTAAAATTGGCAAAAATGATAAAGCGCTTCTATTTGCGGAGGAGCAGGCATTTTCAATCGCCTTCTTATCAAGTTCGTTAATAAGGCGGTGGACAATAAAGGTTCCCATTTGACTTAGGGTTCCAACCGGAATATCTCGGGGCATTTGAGTAGACAAACATAGGAAAAGGCCGTGTTTTCTGCACTCTTTTGAGATAAGATCTATGCTCTGCAGTGAGAAAACTGAGTTATCTTCTGCATTAATTCGTTTATTGAGAAATTGGTGTGCTTCATCGATAAATAAAATTAAAGGATTGTCTTTAAACTTTTCTGCTCGTGACATTATCAACAATTTATAGCACAAAAACTCAACAACTAGCTCTCTTATGGAGAAATCGTAAGATAATTTTTCAAAACCAATTCTTAGAACAGATTTATCATTTTCCGGTTTTAAAAATTCTTCAATAACATGAATCAAATCACTTTGATTTTCAGCTTTTTCATTAATTCCAAGGGAAGAGCAAATTACATCATTATTTAGTAGTAAGTTTATTCGTGATATGAGGTGAGATGTATATCCAAGTTTAAAATTGTCTTCCTCGTAATTATTATTTCTTCCTAGCTTTACACATTCATTTGCAATTTGAGTGGCAAGTTTATTTATGTCAAAATAGCTGTCTTTAAAATCATGTATATTTTCTCTTACAGCTTTAGCAAAATCTGGTTGACTCTTGCCATTTTTAACTCCATCTGTCATGGAAGCTGGCATTTTATTAAGATGCATCAGCTTCAAAGAATGTATTGCTTCGCATAAAGCTGCAACAGTATTCGGGGAATTCTCCTGAAATAAAAAACAAAAATCGCTATTTGTTAAATACTTAAATGGAAAGTGTACATTTTCTCCAAAAACATAGCTATTATTCTCTCCAAAAGATTTCTTATACTCTCCTGTAGCATCTATAATTATAGATTTTGATATTGTGTTAGTTCTTATGTTATCAATAAGCTTGGACATGGTCCAACTCTTTCCACCACCAGTAGTTCCAACGATAGCGCAGTGTCTTCCAAAAATTGATTTTAGTGAAACCTTACAGTGCGCATCATTTGAAGTTAGTTTTCCTAGATCAGCATAAATGTCAGTCTCATTACTGTCTTTTTTCTTTCCAAATTCTTTTATATATTCTGCTATTTGTTCATCTGAGCAAGAATAAACTTTTGCACCAATTGAAGGATATTTTGAAACAGTCTTTTCAATTTTTTTCGGTTCAAAAACGCTAAAACTTAATAACAACTCAGCCTTACCGGAAGGGTGAAAAGCTGTCTCATCGCTTTTAATTGCTTTTTCGCTTATTAATTTTCTTTCTCCATCTGGTAATTCTACTTCAATAATTCTTGCAAGAAATCCAAACTCCTCACCTTCAACAACAATGAAATTGCCAACATTTCCACCAGAGTAAAAAGTTCCTTGGTGATTAAACTTTTCAAGCAGGCTTGATGATGGAAAATGAATCTTAATAAATTGGGGCGTTACCTGATTAACATAACCAAGAAAATAATGGTGATTAAATGGCTTCATTTTTGCCTCCGTCACTTAGCTCATCTAAATAAGTATTGTTTGACGGGTATTTTTTTACAAATTCCTTAAAGGAATCGTAGATAATAGTAACGTTTCTTTTGATTGTCTTTCTTTCGTGATCTATAAAAAATTGTTTAAAATCCTCAATCTTGATGCCGGATCCATTACTTCTTTTGTTTTTAACGATAACAATCTGAAAACTATTATTTTGATCAACTGCTTCATTTATCACATTTTGAATATGCTTATCCTGAAAGCCAAATCCGATTACAATGAGCAGAGTATTTTCTTTTCTTAAGGCTTGTTGAAATCTCGACATCATTTCAAAATATGGTTGCTCATATGAGCTCTCATATTTTTCACTTGCCGGATATATTATTAGAGGATCTTCGGAGTTTTCTTTTTGCTCAATTTTATTATCATTTTTGCACCAGTTAAGAGAGCCATGCATTTTGTATAAATGACAAACTTTTGGCTCAAAACTTTCTTCATTTTTAATTCTTGTTCTTTCTCTGTTAACAATATCAAGATCAAAATACCTTCCTGAAAATATTCTTGGGTGACTAAAAGAAAATCCGTCGATTATTGTGAATCCAGATTTGTTTGCAGCCTCTTCGAATAAAAGATCGTAGTTTAGTGTAAATAATTTAACCCTAGGATCACTTGGTTTTCTGGCGGTTATTTTTTTTAAAAATTCCTCATGGGTTTTATCGCCATCTTTTATTTTTAAGTTGCAGGCTTTGACTATCGCTTTTTCAAGATTTTTCTTAGCATTTTCTTTAAATTCTCCGTTTAATTTTTCGTGAAGAATTATTTGTGATAAAAGACCTTCGATGTCTTTTTTTTCACTAAATTCTGCAAAATTCTTGATATCTTTAAAAGCCTCTATTTCTTTTTTACAATCCTCATCCCAAAGTTGAGGTCTTGTTTTTCCTCCACTATCGATAGAAGTTCCAGCCGCCGTTAAAACAATAACATTTCTGAAATGTTTTTTAAAAAATGATTCATAAAAGGTTTTTTGTTTATCGTTAGCTAAATTCTCTGCTGTTTGTTTTGTATCTCTTTCAATTGATTTATCATTTAAATAACAGTTTTCATTATCGTATGCTAGGCTGTTATTGTGTTGTAACCATATGTATTTTTTATCATTTTTTTCTTCTGTCATTTTCTAGAGTTTGATTGGTTGTCGGAAGTATTTTGTTTAGATGTCATTTCTTCGTAGAGCTTAAATAGGTGTTCAAGCCTTTCTTCATCTGAAGTGAAAGGTCTTGAGCGATAGCATAGCTCAATTGCGATATCTAAATCATGGTGGGCTTGTTTAAGGCCAGATGGCATTTTATTTGGATCATAAAGCTCAGCCATTGTTTTTTCTGGGTGTTTCTCGCGTTCTTCTAAAATGTTGTAGACATGGCTTGTGATAGCCTGTTTTTGTTTTTCATTAATGTCTGGAAATGGAAAGGTGTTATAACACAGCACGGAAGAGTACCTAATCCTAGTTTCTAGCTGACCACCTACCGCCTTAACCCATATTGTATGCATTCTACAAGAGACTAAGCCGAATATCCATACTGGTGCGTCAAATAAAACAAAGTTTGGAGCAACTACTATGGTATCAGAGCCTAAAAATCCTACTGGTATGTACTCTCTTCTCTCTGAAGAGACTGCCGGAATAATTAGGATATTATTTTTTGCCTCTCTTTGATCGCGAAATCTGTATGAAATTTCTGCCAATTTCCTAGCCCCAATATCCGTACTTTTTAGTCTGACTTCTTTCACAGCATTAATACGTTCTGAGATACCTGTAATTTTGACAGCTTCTGACTCATCTTCTTTTTTTATCCAAAGGCAGTATCTTTTAACTCCTCTTATGAATTCTTTGGAGCCAATTAATTCCCTAATAAATTTTTTTGATTCTGGAAACAAATTTAGAAAAGAGTTTTTAATTTCTTCTGTTTCAAAAATTAAATGACCACCATCAACTGCCTTATTGCCATTCTCCATTTTAGGTATTTTTGATATGGGAGAGGCTTTTTTAACAACTATACTATTTTCTCCAATCGCTAGATAAGGATTTATATTTTTTACCGATGCAGATACGCCATCTTTAAAAAAACGTTTTGTTCCAACTCTTGAACTTCTTAAGCCAACTATGCAACAAGTTACTCCCGCGTTTGATTTTGCATTATTGGCCCATTTGAATGAGCTATAAGCAAAATCAATTTCTAGCTGTAAATCAAATAAATGTGGCCATAGTAATCCAACTTGTTCACCTTGGCATATTGAGTTCGTTGAAACAAAAGCGAATTTAGAATTATAACTTCTTATATACCTACCTCCTTTCAGAAACCAACAAGAGATATAGTCTAAATTTTTATACCCATCGATTCCATCGAACACAAAACTTAAATCAGATTTTTGTTCCTTATCCTGAAGGCTAGATCCCAAATAAGGCGGATTGCCCAAAATATAAATTTCCTTTCCTTCGTCTTTAGGACAAACTTCTTCCCAAGGAAGTCTTGTCGAATTTCCGCAAATAATTTTTCCGCTTTCCTTTAATGGCAGTGTTGGACTGGCATGCCCAAAAACTTCTTTAAATTTTACATTCATTTGGTGCTCAGCAAGCCAAAGTGAAAGTGTGGCAACTTCGCAAGCAAAATCATCAAGCTCAATTCCGTAAAATTGTGAGAGTTTTATTCTTGAGAATGGCAGTTGAAGAGCAGTTCCAACTCTCCTAATTTGTTCAAAAATTTCTATCTCAAGTTTTCTAAGTTCTTTATAGGCAATAATTAGAAAATTTCCTGATCCGCAGGCGGGATCGAAAATTCGTAAATTTTCCAATCTATTTAAAAGTTGGTTTAGCTTCTTTTCATTATCGCAATTATCTTCGAATTCTTGTCGTAACTCATCTAAAAATAGAGGATCGATCACCTTCATGATATTTTGCACAGAAGTGTAGTGCATCCCCATTGAGCTGCGTTGATCGGTGTGAACAACTGCTTGAATCATTGAGCCAAAAATGTCGGGATTGATTGCAGACCAATCTAATTCACCGCATTCAATTATCATCTTACGAGATTTGGCAGAAAATTTAGGTGCGAATTGTTCGTTGCCAAACAAGCCACCATTCACATAAGGAAATTTCTCAAATATTTCTGGATAATCAGCACGATTTTGGGTGTTTAGAACTTCAAATAATCTGTTGAGATAAGAATCTAGATCACTTCCATCATGTTGAGTGTGCGAAACAAAATGAGTGAAGGAGCCTTTAGGAAAAATCTCGGTATCTTCTGCAAAAAAACAGAATAGAAGCCTTGAGAAGAAAACATTTAAGGAGTGAAGATGTTCTTTTGAACTGAATTGATTATCTTTTTGAATTTCATCATAAATTTTTGCCATCTTTTCAGCAGCCTTAACATCCGCATCATTTTCTGGTTTGGCGATATATTTCTCTCTATTGTTCCAAGGTAAAAAGAAATCATAGTGCTTGGCGATATTAGAGATTTGTGTATCTAGAGTATCCTTGGTTTTTGTATCAACTGCCAAGATTGTTTTGTAGTCGGTGACTACTATAAATCTTGGGTTGTGTCTGTAGGTTGTTTCGTCTTTTTGAAGAGAGTCAATTAGCAGGTGAAGATCTTCATTTTCTGATTCTTGGAAAAAGAGTTTTTTCTTAAGAATTATCTGACCCGATTTTTTTGAGAGGTTATGTTTACCTTTTTTTAGCAAGGTGATTGTTGTTTTTGGCAAACCATAGGCAAGCAAAAGCTCATATATAAAATCTTCTTTTGAGAAGTTTTGAATTATCTTGGTTAAATTTTCTTCAATCTGACTCTTATTCATCTAGCTCGCCTGTTTTATTTGATCTTTAATCCACTCTTCAATCTCCTTAACACGAAAACGCCAAGCGTTGCCAACTTTGAAACCGGGAATCTTTTTTTCTAACGCAAAGCGATAGGCAGTTTTTTCGGCTATTTTTAGATAGTCGGCTAGTTCTTTGATTGTGATGATGTCGTTGTTGCTGTTCACAAAATTTGTTTTGATTGGTTTAGAGTGATCAAAAGTGGTTAACTTTTGAGTTTTGCTTTTGAGAAAATAATTGAAAGAACAGCAAAAGGCAAGAAAAGGATCTGAAAATTTTTAGAACTGGTTCAATTTAGGTTTTGAGGAATTTTTTGGTCAGAATTGCCCGAAGACATTTTTCTTCTGAACTTTGTTGGACTGAAAATTGATTGGTAATACGAGAGAAAATCATCATCAAAATTTTCTAAAAAACCGTAAGACGAGAGAAGATTTCGGTATTACTTGCTGCAAAAAGGCGGACGAGGTCGGACCACTAAAATAGAAATTTAAGAGGCATTTTCAGACAATGTAATACGTCTGACAGCTGAAGATAAAATTAAGCGGTAGACAAAATCTTACGCGGTATGACCTTAGGAAGCACTACTTCCACTTGAGTTAGACAGCTTGCATCGAATCGGTGCGTTGGGTGTGCATGAATTTTTAGCAGCTTCGCTGTTAAGGTTTTTATTCCTAAATTGCAGTGGATGAGATGAGTTTGAATTTTGTTAAATTGCTTTGTTTTCTTTGGCTCGGTTTCTTTTTAAGAAGAAATCTAAGAGCTTTTTATGAGACTTAATAAGTCGAATACATCCATTTCTATTTTCTTAATTTTTCCAGAATCTTTGAAGTAATTAGCCTGATAAAACTTAAAATCTTTTCTTCCGATTTTTTGACATTTTTGCTCAATAATTTCGATGATTTTGATTTTGTGCTCAATCTTAGTATTGATACCAAATATGATTCCTTCAAGGCTTTCAAAATCATATTCTATAGGGCCAATTGTCTCTCCAATCTCAGAATATACATTTAACCGAAGTTCGTTTTCATATGCCCAATCGGATGTTTTGGTGTTTATAAGTTCACGTCCCTTTGTTCGGTATTCTGTAGCATTTTTTTCATCTATTTCTTTTTGTAGTTTGCTGCGCAACTGATCTTCACCAACGTTATCCCAACCTTCAATTATTGGGTAGATACGCGATGTACGTAAAGTTTTTACAAACTTAAAAAAATCAATTTCTGGAAAATCTTTTTGATATTTAACTTCGTCAAGTTCGTGAAGTTGTCCAAACAGGTTTATCTTTTCTTTGTACTGAAAGCATATTCCTTCATGTTTATCTGCATAATGAGACCACATTGAGGCATTTTCATAACTTTTAGAAAAGCAGGCAATTTTGTAATTTGGGTAAAGTAGATCTTCTATCCTCTTCAAATAATTTTCTGGAAAATTGATTAGAAATTTTTGGTTATGACCAATTTTATCTCTGTTTTTATATTGGTAGATAAGGGTTAATTTAGCATTATTTTGCACTGCTTCATAATGCATCTCATCAATGATTTTAAAGGCTTTATCTTTGTGTTCTTTCTCAATTTGCTCTGCTTCGCAGAAATGATTTTCTTCGAAAAGGAACTCGCTTGGATCGCTGTTTATTAATATTGGTTCTTGAGGTGATAAATTCTGGTGATCGAAAACAGCTTTAATGCTACTGATTGCCCAAAAATGGAAAGTAAGCAAATAATTCAGAAGCTCATTTTTTCTGATTGGGGATTCTCTTTGCGATATTAGATTCAGGCCTTTTGAAACTGTTTCGTGAAAGAAAAAAATATCGCGAACTTTAGCAAAATCTTGTTCGTATGGATATTGACCATTTCTTCCAAAAATAGGTATATCTTGATTGGATAGCTTACGAAGAAGATCGCCAGAGATTGATACTGAAGCGTATATGTCTAGTAAGCATGTTACATAGTGTGATAGTAAATTTTTCCAAACATTTTTATCTCCCCGCCAATATATTTCCTTATGTCCTTCCATCGGATCATTCAATTCACTCAAAGAGGAGAAATATATTTCCTGCTTACGTAATTCATCGAATCCCTTAGTTTGTCCTTCAAGATCTTTGGTAGATAAAACCTTATCAATTGAGCGAAATCTATAAATCGATTTATTCATTTTTCCCAAAAGTCTTGGATAATTGATTCACAACTGCTTCTTTGCCACATATTCTATGCAGATCGTTAAAATCACTCGGATTTTGTATGTTCTTTATACCTCGCTGTTCTTCTGTAAATTTAGGTATAGTAACTTTGACATTTTTGTAGTCTTGGTACTTTGAAAAAATATGCTCCGCAAGCTTCATTCCTGCATTAACTTCTTTCCATGCATCATTATCACAGGCCACTATATAGTTTTTCTCTGGAAACTCTTCAAGAAAATTAGATAGTACAGTATCCACCCAGCTAACACTAAAACAAACAACCACTGGTGTATTCGTTGCTATAAATATTGATGCTGCAGTTGCAAAACCTTCTGCAAAATAGATCGTTTCATATTTTGACAATTCTAGCTCTTCAGAACTGCGGATTACAAAGAAATTACCTTTTAGTTTTCCGCCAGAAGCAAACTTTTTGAAAGACTTAATAGGATACTCTATAGGAAACTTCTTTCTGATAGTTTGACTGGACCACACCTTATGTTTCAGGTCATATATTGGTATAACGATAGACTCTCCATCATATTTAATTTCAGGAATATCTACTTCAAAAATTTCTTTTTCTTTCAAGTACCAACACTCTTTCTTGCTGTTGGATAATTTGCTTAAATACGATTCTATTCTCTCGGCAACTTTTTTCTGATTCTTCTCTAAATCTTCTAATTCTTTTTTTATTGCTATTTCTCTATTGCGATAACTATCGATCAATTCTCGTCTTGAAAAAACTCTTTTCTCGTACCTATCCTTGTACTTTATATTACCTTTTCCCCATCTAAGAATGTTTTTAGCATCCCTATAGTCTATAACATAACCAGCTTCATCATACCAGACTACTTGATAATCTTTTCTACTACCGAATCTAGCTGGTTTTCTTAAATTAGAGAAACACTTTTCGATTGCGAGATCGAGCCCTTTCTTAGCATCATCTGAAAAATAATTAAGTATAGCCTCTTTAAATTCTATTTTAAGATCCTCTTCTGTTATATCTGGAAAAGAATAAAAATCTTTACCCTCTTTTTCTGCTTTATATTTATTTGTTATTATGTCTCTGGTGGAAATAATGCTAAAATCATTTGGCAAAGGTTTAAAAGGTCTAAAATCCTTCAGTTTATAGTTTTCTTTGATATGATCTATCAACTCTTTAGCTTTATTTTGTAATTTGCCTTCTGGAATCTCTGACAAAATATTTGCTGCCAAATTTTCTATGTCCTTCTCTACATCACAAATTGAAGATTTTTCACAAAATCCATTTTGAAATTCTCTAAGTTTTTTGATATCTAACTTTACTGTTACACAAAAATCACTCTCTCCACCTTTTAATTTAGCTAAATCGCGTTTATACCCTTCTTGCGCTGGAGACCTTACTCTGCTATCTCCATACTTTCTATTGTTAACAAGAGCTATATAAGCATGAATATCCAAAGCGCACGACTCAACAATAGAAGAGAAAGTTTCTAGATCTTGATTCCAACATAATACCATCAAAGCATCAACTTGACCTTGAAATGATATTCTCTCTTTGCTGTTAAGTAGTTCTGAGCAGATTATTACACCAAAATGAAATCCATTATGGATAAACACTGGTTTTGGATTATCCGATGCATTTTGCAAATAAGCCCATTCTTTCTTATGTTTTCTTAACTCTTCTTCTTCATGTAATGCAGGTTCAAGCTTTGGTTGTCTAATCCTAATAACGGAATCATAACCAAAGCCACTATAGTTCAGGGCTATATGAGCTTCACTACAAACCTTATTATTTTTATAGTGTCTATACTCTGTACCAGCTATCAGATTTATTTTTGAGCGTTGTAATGCGTTAACAAAACTATCGAGCCATTCTAATGGCAAAGATAATTCAGGTAAAATTAAATAATCTGGCCTTGGATTTAGAGCCATGACTTGATTTATTAACCTTGCCAAATTCATGTAACGCTTTTTGCTCAGGTTTGGATTCCCTTCTATTGAGGGAATAAAATCTTCATCATCACTTTTAATACTGCTAATTGCTAAAATAACCTGATTTTCTTTTGTTGGATCTTTTTTAAGATGATTTTTTCCAATTTTTATCAACCTTCTATTTGAAGTCTTATCTTTTGTATCAGAAAAACTATCAATTATCTTTACGCCCTTTATAGCCCTAATATAGCTTTCTAATATATCGAATGAATTTGATGAGCTATTGTTTCTGATAGCATTTGGTAACTGAATGGCATACTCAGAGATCTTAGCTGTACTTAATGGTCTTGTTGGAAAAAGAAAAGGTAGTATTGGTTCTCTAAATTTATCACCTTCTCCAAAACGAATTTCGTGAGTTGAATCCAAGAAGTTTTTTAAATCTGTGAAAGAGATTATATCACATTGCTTAACTTTTTCGATAAGTCGTATATCTTTATTTATCGTATAATTTGCCGCCGAATCTGCTATTAATCTTCTTCTGAAGCGATCTTCAAAAATTTCTCTATATGGAATTTGGGCTAAGTCTGCAGTAAAAATTTTAAACGCATTATCTTCGATATTTAAGGCGCTGCTTTTCAGAAGAACTTTTATATTATCCCAATCTGATTCTGGAATGGACTTCTCAATATCTTGTAATCTTGATGTTATAGGATAATAGCGAATAACAGCATCATAAAAAGATTCTTTAAATGACTCTTTGACACACTCCCAAATATCTTTATTGCTGGTGAACAATTTATGCCCGTTAATTACCACTTCATTTTCTGAATCTCTGGACAAGTTATCTACTATTTCATAGCACCTTTTTATCATGCTCTCCAAGTGCTCAACATCTTTTAATTTGATTGAGATGCCAAATAACCTCTGTAAAGATTTGTAGTAATCAAATATCAAATCTTCTCGCAAGATGTGATTATCTAGTAGTTCATAGAACTCTTTTCTGTCTTCTTCCCAAGCCTTTTTTGGTAAGTCGTGAGCCATTGTTTCGGCTCGTTTTATTTCTATAGAAAGACCGGAACGCCTTATTGATAAACCATCAGCTTTTCTGAGAGTATTGGCTTCTTCTGTGGCATCTTCATTAGCTATTAGAACTTTTGCTGAAAGTGATTGTTCAAACTGTTTGATCTCAGGCATAAGGCGACGCTCACTCACCACTTCTGATATATTTTCTTTGATTTTACTTATTAGATTTAAACCTGCCTGACCTTTGAGGATAAATAGTTTCTGCTTTGATGTTTGAAGTTCTATTTGAGATTTAGCAAATATAGAACCTAAATTTATTGCATATGATTTGTTATTTTTTCCATCTATTACTTTTTCACTTTTTTCATCGCCTAAAATCTTTTGGGATAGGTAATCCATAAAACTTTTAGCATCAAAAACTTCTACATTAGGAGGTGCTTTTATTACCAAAAGCATATCATCTACATACCTACCGTAATAGACTAGACTAGGTTCCTTTCTAATAAGTTCATCCCATTTATGAAGAGCTATATTAGCTATTACACAAGATGCAGAAAGACCTATAACCAATCCACCTAATAACTCAGAATTATTCTCCTGATCTATCTGTCCGAATTTTTTTATTTCATCTCTAGCATTATCAGACCATGCGCACAAAAATTGTGACATTTGTTGAGTAAATTCTGCTTCTTCTATTGATAGATTAATACCAATACTTTTTTGGAAGATTTCTGTAGAAAAAAAATCTGGATATAGTTTGTGATAATAGCTTTTTAGATCGAGTGATATTGCTATTAAGGTGCTCTCAATATTACTTTTAATGTAATTCTCTATTTTTCTGATTCCATTATCACGCCATTTTTTGTAAGGTCCAAAATAAGGCCAAAAGGAACCAATAGCAGAAATATGAAATTTTCTTTTCTGTTTTTCTACCTCTTGGTTTCCATCTTCAAATCTTCTCAGTCTGTAGGCATAACAATCTTCACTTAATAAAGCATCAAACTTGCATCCGACCATATTAATCCATAATGCAGATATAACATGTGTATCTACAGGAAAATCTCCTATTAATCTAAATTCTGGAATTAATTTTTTTGATCTCTTTAGGTGTTTAAAGTGTTTTTTCGGATCAGAAAAATATACATGGCAATCACCTTCACTATTTTCTTTTTTTTCTTCTTCTTTTGGTTTCGGTTCTAAAGATAGCTTTTTGGGAATTATTTTATAGTTACCAAAAAGCTCGTGAAGACCAATAAATCCTTGGTTCTTTTGCAGTTTATATAAAAGTCTTTCTAAATTAGTGATTAAATCTTCTTCGTAATCTGCAAATTTGGAAGCTGTAGGAAAATTACTGTTAAAAAAACAATCAGTTTTAGCTTTCCTATAAGCTATTATCAGATCGTTTAAAGTGATATTTTGCCATCCAGTAAAGCTTGGTGAGTAGGTCATATTAGTGGATTTTTGTATTATGTATATTCTTGCTGATTAAACGAATATTATTTGCAGATACACCATACTCACTTGCTAAATCTTCCCAACTTGTCAGAGCTGTTTGAGTTTGATCTATAATTTCCACAATTCGTGCTTTAGATAATTTAGCCTCATTTCCTAATCTAACTAAATGATCGACACTAGGATTGCGTCCTTCCCCCATGACCATAGTACTTTGTTCACCGCGCGGACCAGATGAAAAAGTTAGGTCATAAGCTGGCGATAGTTTCCATTCACCTTTTGCATCCATTAGGAAGCTAAAATTTTTGGAGTGATCGTCACGGTTATGCGCAAGAACATTAAACACGGCTAGTTGATATAGTTTTTCGATCTCACGGGCATCACGAGTTAAAGCGCCTGTGAGAGCAATCAAATCCTCATAATCGAGCGAGGGAACTCTAAAATCAGAATGCAATAAACCACAGGCTGTATGCATATGAAAGCGTTGCTTACCATTTCTATCAAAACGCTTAACTGCAAAATAACCCGCACCTTTCTTAGCTGAAAACAGATGAACATCAGGCATGGAAATACCGGCTTTTTTAGCCATCAAAGCGTAAACATATTCAATTGCACCAGCGTCTGCACTATCTTGTGCGTTACTAAATTTGACAATCCAAGGTGCATATCCATCAGGCAAATCATGTATGCCATGAACAATATTTTTCCGATCATTATTCAGACCTATCAGAGCTTTTGGACGCGCCCCAGCCGAAGAGCCATTTAAAGCCAAAAGCTCCTGCAAGACTTCATCAGATGTTCCGTTCAAGACTTCTTGTGCTTGTTCTGCCAGTTTATCTAAGTTAATACTATCGCTGTTTTCGTGAGTGCTGTGATCTGGTTCATAAACAAGAGCCCCAAGACCATTCAATCCAACATGTGCCAAGCGATCTAGCGGCGTGATGTTGGAAGGTAAAATTCCAGAAGATCTGACAAAACGATCAAAAAGTAATCGTCCCCATCCGTCAGGAAGGCTGTCATTAAAAACTCCGCCAAGCCCTTCAAACAAACTATAATCAAAGCTAAACACGTTTGATTTCAGCGGTAGGTGAAATGGTGAAATATTGAGATTTTGCTCAATAAATGAGTCGTGATATTGAAAATAAATCTGACGATTATTTATCGCCAAACGCCCAACAGGGATAATTCCAGCGCCAAAATTTAGACCAACTTTTACTTCTTTTGTAGAGTTTTTCATTTGCGGTTTCCTCTCTTGCGCGTTGTTTTTTTATTAGCTTCGAGCACTTCATCAATTGAAGAAAATGTGGTAGTGTTTGGCTCAATTGATTTGATAATATTTTCAAGACCACCAAGAACCATCTGCAATTTTAAAAAAGCCTCTAATGAAATAAGACCTTTTTGTTCAAATTTACGTAAAGTTGGCAAAGCAACCCCAGAACGCTCAGCTAAACCTTGCTGAGTTAACCCCATTGCAAGACGCTGTGAACGAGCATTTTCAGCGATTTTTTCTTGAGCTTTTGTAACCGTAGTAAGTAATAACATTATATTATATATAAGTTCAAAATAGAAAAAGTAATACCATAATATTAATATTTACTTGCACTTAAGTCAACGAATTACATATTATTATAATCGAAATTTAGCTGATTAAGAAAACGAACTTTTTGCAAAAAATGAGAAACCAAAACAACTATGCAGGCGATTTGTACCGAGCCGCAATTAATAACAATACTGATAGAGTTCGTGAACTGTTAAACTTAGGTGTTAATCCAAATGATATTTCTCAAAGTTTTGGACATTCAGCACTTCATGGCGCTTCTTTTTGGGGTCACGTAGATGTAGTCAATATTCTACTTGAAAATGGTGCTGACCCACAAATTAGGTGTAATATAAACACATTTGGATACCAAGGAATTCAGAAAACTGCTCTTGAGGTTTGTCAAGAAGCTGGACAAAAAAATCGTAATCAAGTCTCTGCTTTACTTGGAGCAAGGCCAGATCCAAGAATTGAAGAGATAAATCATAGAATTGAGCAATATAAGAAAGAGCATGCTTCTTCTGGACCAGAGACAAAAGATTTTTTATTAGAAGTTGGTGGGAATTTTGCTTCGCAGGAAGCGAGAGGAAAGAATGCAAAACCTAATTTAGTCAAATCTGGAAAAGATGCTCTAAAATACATACATGACGCAGTTTATCATATAACTATCTGCTCCTTAGAGGCGGAAAAATTAAATCCTACTTCTGATAAATACAAAAATGTTACAGATACTGCTTTTTTATTGATGCAGAGCGTTTCAGCGTGTGCTCATTATATCTATCATAGAGGCGAGTTAGCAAATTCAGATGAGGTAAAAAATAATCCAAATCATCCAGAATTTGTAGAAGCCAATAGTTGTAAAACAATTGTTCAGAATTCTTCTGGGATTGATTGGAAGAGCCTATCAAGGTTTTCAAGGCTTCAGGAATACGACCCATCATTCATTTCTGAAATAGAATATCACACAAAATCTGATATCATAGGCGGCTTTATATGTCTTCCTGAAATACGTTCTGAATTAGAGAAAATGATGACTGCATGTAGGTACCTTCGTCGATACGATGACTATCAAATTTCAAAAGAAAAAACATTTTTACCAAATATCAGTCGTCTTTCAGGCATTTTTGAGGATGAATATTATGCACAACATATCGAAAAAGCAGTAAATGATTGGACTCATAATAGAGATCAGAACTTTACAAATGTTGGAAGCAAAGAAAGATTTTTGCGTGATATAATGGTGATTGGAGAAGCCTTATCTCATTCATCTCCAGTCATGAGAGAAAGGTTTAATAGAGATTCAGTTTCAAGAATCATTAAAGCGCGCAATATTTTGTGTCATGCAGAGAGAGGAATAAATCGTGCAGCAATAGAGCAAATATTATCTGGAGGATCATCTATAATAACAGATAGAAGATTAGGTTTTGATCAACTTGAGGAAGATATAATGTCGTTAAGTGTTGGAGCTTTAGAACAACAAAATCTTTATCGTGCTCAAGTACGAAAAGGAGATATTTTACTTTATGGTTCTGATCAAGTTTGGAAAGCTAAAAAACCTCAAGATGAAAAGAAAAATGATAAAGTTTTTAGTTCAATTATAGCAGATTTTAACTTCGAGAAATCCAAAATTAAAAGTTCTGCTGAGGAATTAGCCTTAAAAACTGAATTAAAAAAAGAATTAGAAGACCGCTTAAAAGTACTTAAAAAAACTCCTAATATATATCTTTCAGGGCAAGATTTGAAAGAGATAAAATCAATAAAAGAGAGATTTATAGAAGAAAAATTTGAGGAAAATTTAGAAAAACTTCAGAAAGAATTTGTGGAATCTTGGGTAAAATTAAATGATCCACATACAAAGCAGAAAGATCAGCAGAAACTTCGTTCTAAACTTAAAGATCCTAAAGAGAATGCACTCAAGGAAATGAAGGAATTCTTAGAAAGATATACAGAACAATATGAAGGTATTTTGATAAAACCTTCGCAAGAAGAGTTAACGGAAGAAGATAAAAAACTTTTAATATGTTATCCTAAAGTTAAAGATAAGATGCAAAATTGGCAAAAATACTCTGATGACAAAGATCTTTTGGAAAAACAGAAAGAGTCAGAGCTATCAAAGTTAGAAACTTTGTATCGAACTCAACTTTTAGAAAGAACAATTGCGCTATCTAAGTTTTGCAAAGATCAAATGATCCAAGTTCAACATTATTTTGGTAATGGATCTGGAGAACAGCCTAATTTCAGTCATGAAGTTTTGGAATTTTATCAAATTATGGCCGGGTCTGCTGCAAGAGGTTTATTAGATCATGAACACTTTCAGAAACTTGCTCCAGAAAACCTTAAGAAAATTTTTAAGGGAAATTTACAGCCTTCACGCGGCTATCTTTCTCATATTGGAGTTAGAGAAGGAACAAAAACTGTCGCTGAATCATTAAGTAGGTCAGATGTATTTTGGGATAATTCTAAAAAAACATCAGAAGCAATCTCAATTATGGAAGATGTTATAAAAATAATGGAGTTAGACGATAGTCATAGAACCGTTATGGCACCATCAACATCTGTAGAAAAAACATTTTACGAGAAAATGGCTAGTAAGATTGGTAAGTATAATGAAATTTAATTCTCACATTTAGCACTTATTTTTTCATGTATAAAACAATGTACAAACTAAACCACTAAAAACACAAACTCAATGAAATCAAGGCATTACGCCATTTTTTCAAATCCAGCCCCCGCAACCATCTTTCACATCCAGCAAAGTTTTATTTTTTTTTATTTAAATTTTAAATTCTTTCGAAATATTTAAGTATCAAACGCTTCTAACATTATTGGAAACATCTTTAAATAAGATCCTATAATTGATTAATTTTTAATGATCCGGGCATCGAAAGAGAATAAATGATATTAAATATGACTAATAAAATCTTTAAAAGTTATTTAACTACAATGGCAGTTTTAGTAACTGTTATTTCTTCCTGCAAACCAATTTCTTATCAGACGAAATTCATAACAATCGATCAGAATGTAACTGACATTATAATTCCCAAGTCACAGAAAATTGTTACCCTTAGCACTTCTAATAAAACTTCTGAAGAAAGCGGAGATTTTTTATATCGCATTCAAAGAATGCCGGTGAATTCAAGTGTTAAAATTGGAAGCAAAAAAAATGGTCTTTGTTATCTTTATTACCAAGGAAATTGGACTATGTTACCTAATTTTGAACGATTAGATGTTATAAAATCTGGTGAAATTGAACAACCAAATATTGCAATAGCGGATCGTAATGATGGAATAGCATTTCAATTTTATGGCTATATAAAGATTAATAAAACCGGATTATATGATTTTTATATTCAATCAGATGATGGAGGAAAAGTTTATATAGATAATAATCTAGTAGTTAGTAATGACGGCATACATCCAATCCAAGAATCTAAAGGAAAAATTGTTTTAGAAAAAGGTCTGCACTCAATAACAGTAAAATTCTTTGAAAATTATGGTGGAGAGTTCTTGTTGGTTTATTACTCTGGACCAGATCTACTAAAAAGGATTATACCAGATTCTGCATTTTATATCCCAACTTCATGGAAATGCAGCGATAATAAAAGAAATTTAGTAGAAAATAACAACGAATCTAAAGATTTTGAGTAACTCTTATATTCAAGATAATAACTTAAAATATATCTTATATTTGGTTACTTAAAGATTTTTGCAGATTTTTTATAGCGACAACTTCTCCTTCTGGATGATCCCAAACATAAGAAATAACACTAACAAAATCTGCCCCAGCTTTTATTAGCGCAAGACAATTCATGTTATTAATTCCACCAATTGCAACAACTGGCAGATTAATCATTTCTTGACACCAAGTTAAAATTTCTGTTGTTGGAGCACCACGAGATTGTTTGGTTTTGCTTTGGTAAAATGCACCAAATGAGAGATAATCAGCACCCTGCTCTGCAGCTTCCATTGCAAGATGTCTTGAATCATAACAGCTTGCCCCAATTACAAAATTTTTTGGAAATTTTTTTCTGATCTCAGAAATTGAAAAATCATCAGCACCCAAATGCACACCAGCAGCAGAAATATCACCAGCTATTTCCCAATAATCATTTAGTAAAAATAAACAATTATTGTCGTCACAGATTTTTTTTAGTTCGCTAGCAATAGTTTTAATTTCTTGGGTTTCATAATCTTTAAGACGTAGTTGAAAAACTGGAACTAAAGAAGTTTTTAAAGCGTTTTGTAAGCGAGATGAAAAAGTTTTTAAATCTATTTTCGGTGGAGATATTAAATAAATTTTACTTTCTGTCACTTTTGCTTTTTTAAAATTAGTTTTTCTTAAGCTTAAAAACTTTTGAAGAATTTTGATCAACTGAATTAGTTTCTAAAACTTGTTCTGAAGATTTTTGTTCTTGATGTTGTTGGTTATAATTTTGCACGGCAATACTAGATCCAGACTGTCCATTAAATTTATAAGATTTAATAGAAGCTGGTTTTGCAATTGGTTGATCTTTAGAAACTTTCTCTAAATCTTTATTTTGTAATAAATCTTGTACCTTTGCCTGATAATTTTGAACTGCGATGCTTGAACCAGTTTGACCTAAAAACTTGTACATAATTTTTTTGTTTTCAGCTTTCACTTGAGGAGCAACGTTTTTAACTGGAACTTCGGTTACACTAGCAACTTCTTCTTTTTTTATTGTCACAGGTTCTACAACTTCAACTTTATCAATTTGTTCTGGAGAGGATACAGTAAATTTAAATTTCTTACCTGATTTTTTCGATTCTGCTGCAACTGAATTAATTTGTGGAGAAACTTGGTTTAAATCCATTTCTTGCGGTTCAAGAAGTGCGTTTAATTTTCCAGATTTTTCTAAATAATCGCCAAGAATTTTTTCAATCTGAGAATTTTCGTGATTTTTTGCGATTGAATAAGAGGTACTAATTTGTTGGTTTAAGGTATTGTTATCAAAAAATTTGATGAAGTTAAATTTATCAAACATTGCAACCAAACATTTGTCACAATCAGCAGTTGTTGCATGAATAATTGCTGATTCATTAATTGAATTAAGCAAAGCAGCATCAGCACCTTTATCTAAAAATAAATTTACCAACTCAAAACTTCCAACTCTTGCTGCTCTCATAAGCGGAGTCCAACCCTCGTTATCAGAAACATTTACATCAGCCCCATTTTCAATCAATAAATTAGCAATTTCTAAATTATTTTCTCTTGCAGCGATATGTAAAGCTGTGGCTCCACCAAAATTTCTTTGATTGATAATTGAAGATCCAGCCTTAGTAAAAAATTTAACACCTTCAATATCGTTACTTGCAACTGCAGTCATTAAAGAAGTGATTCCAGCAACTTGATCATTTGATGCAGAATAAAGATTTGTTATTTGAGCACGAATCGATTTGCTATTAAATAAAGCGACTAAAGAAATGGCTAACAAAGCTCCTACAAACAATAAATTACTTGTTTTAGAGCGCAAAATTGATGCGGCTACGACCTTACTCATAATTAAATTTTAATTTTTGTTTGATGATTTTTTTAAAAAACTATTTGCTGAAATTTTCTATTTCCAGCGATTTTCCAATTCTTTAATCAAAGAATGTTTTTCTGCTTCATAAGATTGTTCAATCCATGGTTTTGCACCATTTTTTAAAAGAAACTGAACAATAACTTCTTTCTTGTGACGATACGCAATTGACAATGCAGTAAAACCATCATTGTCCATAGCATTAATATCAGCACCTTCCAAAACAAATAATTCTACTGCTGGTAAAAACCCAACTCTTGCTGCATGCATTAAAGAAGTTCTACCAAAAGAATCGAGATAATTTATGTCGGCTTTGTTTTTTATTAAAATTTCTAAAGCTTTGATGTCTAACAACTCAACTGCAATTTCAATTGGTGAATATCCTAAAGAATTTGCTAAATTAGGATCAGCTCCGCGAGCCAGAATTGCTGCCATTACAGGATATTTTTGAGTTAAAATTGCATAAGTTAAAATTGTATCTCCTGATTTATTGGTCACGTCAGGATTTTCGATATATTTATAAGCACTATTAAAATAATTTATATTACCACTGTTAATTGAATCGAATAAAATATTTTTTCTTTCTTCATAACTTAATATGATCGGAATATGTAAGTTATCTGAAGTACGAAAATGATCTAAAATTGGCAATGCTGGCGGTTCTTCTGAAACAAATCGATTGAGGTTTTTCTTTTGCGGTAAAATTTGATCACTTTCTTCTTCATCAAAAACTTCTTCATTTTCTTCAAATTCTGCTAAATATTTTTTACGCAATTCTTGTAATTTTTTATTCTGTTCTGCGCGTTTTTTTTCATAAACATATTGTCTTTTTTCTGCCTCTAAACGCTTTTTTAAGTTACGCTTTTTTGCAGAATTAATATATTTAGAAGTTTTTTTTGAACTCTCTTTTTTTACTTGAGCCTTTTTAATTAGCGGCTTTGGATCTGAAGTTTTTATTGCTGGAGTTTCAATTTTTTTATCCTCTGTTTTTACAGAAGTTTCAATAGGTTTTTCTTCAACTTTTGGAGCAATTTTTTTTATCTCTTGAACTTCTGATTTCTTTTCTTCTTTGACTAAATTCTCATTTTTTGTCTCCAGTTCTTTTTTATCTTCTTTCTTATCTTCAACTTGAGGTTTTGGTTTTTCAGAATCTTTACTTAAATCGTCAAGACCAAGAGATTCTAAATCAATTTTAACATCTTTAGAATTGAAAGGCTCTAAAGATTCTTTTTTTGCTTTAAGCAAAGCATTAATTTGATCCATGCTTTGTGGAATCTTGCTTTGTGCAAAAGCCGATGAGCAAAATATTAATAATGTAAAAATTAGAAC
The DNA here is from genome assembly GCA_964461905.1 of uncultured Rhizobium sp. GTDB lineage: Bacteria > Pseudomonadota > Alphaproteobacteria > Rickettsiales > UBA1997 > UBA2645. Next base: position 27,026 of record CAYWVI010000004.1, read on the forward strand.
AGATTTAAGCATTTAACTTATTTAATTACTGGATCAAAACCGCTTTTTTTGGAAAATGGATGACATTTTAGCAACCTACAAATTCCTAAATAAAAACCTTTTGCTACACCTTTTTGCTCAATTGCTTGAATCATATAACTTGAACAAGTTGGACTAAAACGACATTTATTCGATCCAAGAATTGGTGAAAGAACTATTTGATAAATTCTGATTAAAAAAATTAAGAGTTTTTTCACTTTTTATCGCTCCAAACCAATTAATTCAATCCACTCTTCTTCACTCAATATTTTTAATTCTAACTCTTTTGCTTTTTTTAATTTTGATCCTGCATCGCTTCCAGCCACTACAAAATTAGTTTTGCTAGAAACCGAGCCAACAACTTTCATGCCAAAATCTTCGGCTATTTTTTTCGCTTCTGCTCTAGTCATTTTTTCTAAAGTTCCGGTAAAAATAACTGAATTTCCAGCAAGATGAGAATTTATATTTTTTATTTCGGCGTTCTGAATTTCTAGCTCCGTTTGCAAATCTAAAACCATCTTAAGGTTTCTTTCATCACGAAAATAATCGAGCAAAGCTTGCGCCATTTTTTCGCCAATTCCATCAATTGCCACAAGATCTTGATAAGCTTGAATATTGCCAAGATTTTCAAGATTTTCTTTCGCCAAATTGATCATTAATTGCAGAAAATTTTCTCCAGTCAAAAAATGTTGCGCCAAAACTTTTGAAGTTGTTTCGCCAACGTGCCTGATGCCAATTGCATAAATAAATTTTTCTAAAGAAATTTTGCGCCTTAAATTTATTGCAGCAAACAAGTTTTCTACCGATTTTTCGCCCCAACCAGATTTTTTTCGCAAAGGATTTGGCGAAGAATTTTCAAATTTCTCCAAACAAAAAATATCAGCAAAACTTTTTACTCTTCCTTCTAAAAAGAAATTTTCGACCTGCTTTTTTCCAAAGCCATCAATGTCAAAAGCATCTTTTGAAACAAAATGTTTTAAAGTTTCTTTCAATTGCGCTTCACAAGAAAGACCGTTTAAACAGCGCAAAATAACATCATCTTTTGTTTTTGAAATTTCAGAGCCGCATGAAGGGCATTGCGCCGGAATTATAAATTCTTGCGAGTGGCTTTTTCTTTTTGTCAAATCAACTTCCAAAACTTGCGGAATCACGTCACCAGCTCTTTGAATTAGAACAACGTCGCCAATACGAATATCTTTACGAATAATTTCATCTTGATTATGCAAAGTTGCTCGCGACACCACAACTCCGCCAATATTAACAGGAGCAAGCTCTGCAACTGGCGTTAAAGCTCCTGTTCTGCCAACTTGAATAACTATATTTTTGATTTCTGTTTTAGCTTTTTCGGCAGCAAATTTATGCGCAATTGCCCATCTTGGACTTCTGGCAACAAAACCCAATCGCTCCTGCAAAGCAAATTTATTAACTTTATAAACCATGCCGTCGCTATCGTAATCAAATTGATAGCGCAGATCAGAAATTTTTTGGTAAAGTTCAATTACCTCATCAAGATTTTTGCATAATTTTGAACTCGGCTCAATTCTAAAGCCAAATTCTTGCAATTTTTTATGCAACTGATCTTGCGACTCGCAGATAAAATCTTCAGAATATTCACCAAGCGAATAAGCAAAATAGCTCAATTTTCGTGAAGCAGTAATTGCGCTATCAAGCTGACGCAAAGAACCTGCGGCGGCATTTCTTGGATTAGCAAAAACTTTTGCCCCAAGTTCTTCTTGCTTGGCATTTAGATCTTCAAAATCTTTTTTTCCCATATAAATTTCGCCACGAATTTCTAGAATTTTTGGCGGATTTTTGGCGGTTAAAATTAGCGGAAAATCTTTTAAAGTTTTTACATTTTCAGTTACATCTTCTCCTTCAGATCCATCGCCACGAGTTGCAGCTTGAACTAATTTTCCATTTTCATAACGAGCCGAAAAAGACAATCCGTCAATTTTAATTTCACCAAAAAATTCAACTTCTCTTTCAGAATCAAAGCTAAATAAATCGATATTTTCTGACTTTTTGTCTATACCAAGAAAACGATTTACGCGCTCAATAAAATCGGCAATATCTTCTTTTGAAAAACCATTTGCTAAAGACAACATTGGTTTTGCGTGACGCACTTTTTGAAAACTTTCTAAAACTTTGCCGCCAACTTTTTCTTTTTCAATTTCTTCAAAAAATTGCGGAAAATCTTTTTGATATTTTTCTAATTTTTTGCGCAATTCATCATATTCAAAATCAGCAATTAAAGGCGCATCTAAAGTGTGATAAGCTTGATCATGCTTGGCAATTTCAGCTTTTAGAGTTTTTATTTTGTCTAAAATTTCACTCATAATTATTACACCAAATTATCATCATTTATATTTTTCAAACTCTTGCAGATTTTCTTCATATCAAATTTCTGAAAATGTTTTTCATCAATTGCATGAACTAAAATTTCGTCTTCTTTTGCACCAATACAAAATAGACCAGTTGTCATGTTAAAACTTGCCATTAATAACGCGGGGTTAATTTGACTTTCTTCATCTATTTTAACGCTATAAATCAATGGATTTGGGGCTTCTTTCGACAAAGCCATTTTAATTACTAATTTAAGAGATGGCAAAAAACCTTTGATGAAAATTTTTACAAAATGACGATAAAAACCAAAACTTAGATGAAGCAGCTCACTTTTTTTTTCTACTAATTTTATACGAAATGAAGAAATGCTAACCAGTAACGAAGCCAAAATACCAAAAAAAACATATAACCAAGAAACTTTGCTAGAAGCGATCATAAACATGATCCACAAAGTAAGAAGAAATAAAAATAAGTTAAAAATATTAAGCATTTTAGGAAATCATAAATTACAAAATTGTCTTCAAAAATCTTAACCAAAATTTTCTAACAAAATTAATCAAAAACAATGTCAAAAGTTCTTATTATCCAAGCAGTTTTTTACGACAAAATTTCAGCCCTTTTGCTTAAAGGCGCAACCGAAGAATTAACCAGACAAGGATATAAATATGATGTAATAAATGTTGCGGGTGCCTTTGAAATTCCAGCCGCAATTTCTTTTGCCAAAGATGCCTCCAATGCCTTTTTTAAAAACTACGATAAATATGAAGGATATATTGCACTTGGTTGTGTTATTCGCGGCGAAACAACTCATTATGATTATGTTTGCAGCGAAAGCGCGCGCGGTTTAAATGAGTTAGCTTTTAAAGAAAAACTAGCCATTGGTTATGGAATAATCACAACAGAAAACGAATCCCAAGCTTTAGAAAGAGCTGATCCTTCAAAAAAAGATAAAGGCGGATTTGCAGCCCATGCTTGCATTGAAATGATAAAACTAAAAAAGAAATTTAGCTCTTAACTTAGATTAATTTTATAAAAAAATGTCTAAATCGCCTTCATATCCTTATTATGGTTTTTCTCTTCCAAAACACTTAGCACCAAACAGGTCCTGCATTCTCACGACGCTAGAAGATGAAAGATATTTAAAAATTAAACTATTTAAACTTTTTAAAGCTGATTTAGTAATTGGAATAGGAGGGCTTAGAAACCTTGATATTGCTGCAAAGCAGAAATCCAAAAAACTAATTCTATGTGATTTTAATGAGAATTTATGTGAATTCTGGCAGATCTTTTCAAACGCAATTTCAGAATCTAATTCTAAAAAAGATTTTCTTGAGATTTTAGAAAAAGGACTAAAAGAAAAACGCCATATTTGCGCTAATCTTTCGGATTTACCAGAAGCACGAGCAGATATTTTGTTATTTAAACAAAAAATGTCTTTAGAGGAGTTAGAAGAAACACAAGAAGAACATATAGATAGATATATGTCATTTAGAAGCACTCATTGAGGCAATATCTCAGATGAGTTGGTTTAAAGATAAAAATTTTGGTCATATTAAGGAATTATTTGCTCAAGGATACAAAAGAATAGATCCAAACAACCAAGAAGAATTGGATAGCAATGAATCTAAATTTAAATCTGAACATGAATTAAGGATAGCTGAAGAAACTCTTGGTGAAAATGCTAATAAAAATAACCCTAAAGTTATAATTTCTAAAATTGATTTAACAAAAGCTGATGATTTAAATTTTTTGCAAAACTTAATTAAAACTGAAAAAGATAATGGATCACAAAAAATGGTTTTTAATTTTCTAAACTCTCTAGATTTTATATTAGCTAGAGAAAAAAGATCCTTCACACCCGATAAAATATATATTACTTATGATGAAGAAAGCGAAGAATTTAGAAATTCTATATTAAGTAATAAAAGTATAATAAAAGATTTTGCATTCTTTTTACAAAGAACTTATGGCAATAATAACGTCTTAATTGCGGATGCTTTTCTTACAAAGGAAAACGAACACGATGGTTGCTACTACCACACTAATGTTTTAACTCCAGAAGAATTTTTACGCTGTAGAGATCTTGAGTCACAAGATATAGGCTTAATCACTTGCGCAACGGGAATTTCTCCCTGCCCATCTTTTCGACCAAAATTATATGACCCAGATAGCCAAATAAGTAATGGTTTTACTCGATTAGTAGATATGCTAAAAAACAGATTATTTTCTAGTAATAATGAAGAAAGTAGCGGGAGATAACTATACCAAACTAAACCCTTTTAGATACTAGGATTGCAAATTTAGTAATTCCCTTAATTACTGTGGAAAGTGGTTTAAAACAACACAGCTCTGCGGCTTTATTGTTGTAAGCAATATCTTTATGTTCTAGCTCTTCAGCACGAAATTTTTCTATTCTTTCTTGTAATTTTTCGACTTCTTTTTGCTTTGATTCATCAAGAAATTTTGTTTCTTTTTTAAGAATAGCAACTTGCTCTTGATAATGCTCATCAATCACCTCTTCAACTGCCGTTGTACAAGTCATTGCAGCTTTTTTTCCAGCAAAAGCCGTAAAAAAACCCAAAGCAAAACCACCAATTTTCCAAACTGGTTGCATTGCTGTTGGACGAAACTTTTGTTTTTTTATCTCTAAATCAAAGTAATTAAAGTGAACATCTTCTTGCTCTTTCATATGCTTCACCAATTGAAGCGTTTCTTCATCTTTTTTTATTTTTAAAGCTGCGATTTGACCAGCATAAATCACCTTTGCACCCATTTCACCCGCGTGATCAACGCGGATGATTTCTTCTATTTTTTTATCAAAATTAATCATCAACTTGGATGTTTTCTTCAACAAATGTACTATCTTTTAATACTAGACTTGATTCGCTTTCTTCATTAACAGCTTCTGAGATTTCTTGGTTTGAAGAAGTATTGTCAAAAACACCACGATTTTTAATTGCTCTAACGATATTGCGTTTAATACTTCCAACATCAACTAAGTTGTCGGCAATTTCACGAAGCGCAATAACTGCTGGTTTTTCTTTATTATCAAGTGATGTTGCAGCACCAGATAAAATGCTTTTAGCACGGTTACTAGCAACCAAACAAAGTTCAAAACGATTTGGTACAACTGTAACGCAGTCTTCAACTGTAATTCTTGCCATTGTTAGATTGAAATTTAGTTTTTGTGTGAAGAAAATTATATGAACGACCAAGAAGTTAAATTCCTGCTTTTGGCAAATCAACAAAAAATTCATGACTATTACTATTCACTCCGCTTCAGATTTTGAAAAAATGCGCGCCGCTGGAAAATTGGCCGCCGAAATTTTAGATTTTATTACCGATTATATTCAGGTTGGAACAACAACCAATCAGCTGAATGACTTATGTCATAATAAAATCATCGCCTCAAATGCAATTCCCGCACCGCTAAACTATAAAGGTTTTCCAAAATCAATTTGCACTTCTTTAAACCACGTTGTTTGTCATGGCATACCAGATGACGAGCCTCTAAAAAAAGGCGACATACTTAATATTGATGTAACGGTAATTTTAGACGGTTGGCATGGAGATTCGAGCAGAATGTATTTTGTTGGCGAACCTTCAATTAAAGCTAAAAGACTTACTCAAGTTACTTACGATGCAATGATGCTTGGAATTGAACAAGTAAAAGCTGGAGTGCCAATTTCAAATATTGGTAGAGCAATTCAAAACTATGCCGAAAAAAATGGATTTTCTGTAGTTAGAGATTTTTGTGGACATGGAATTGGCAGAATTTTTCACACCGAACCCAGCGTACTTCATTATTACGAAAAAAATCGTGAAATTATTTTGGAAGAAGGAATGTTTTTTACAATTGAACCAATGATTAATGAGGGAAATTATAAAACAAAATTTTATCAGATAAACTCAAGCGCGCCAAATCAAGCGGCTGAGATTATGAAACAAAAATGGGTAGCAACAACTACTGATTTTACCGCTGGAAAAAAATCTTTGTCAGCTCAGTTTGAACATACCGTTGGAGTTACTAAAGACGGCGTTGAAATTTTTACCGCCTCTCCAAAAGGATTAGATTTTCCACCTTATAAAATCAGAAACTAAATCTGAACATTGGCGTTGATTCTAATTTTTGTGATAAATAAAAATCGGTACTAATTTTTTCAAAAGAACCACTCATTAAAGAAACATGACTTTTCCTATTTTGTCGATTTTGATTTTTTTGCCTATTTTGGCGTCAATTTTGCTTATCTTCTTAAAGTTTAAAAATAACAAAAATTATTTTATATTTGGTCTTATTATCAGCTTTGTAGAGTTGATTCTTAGCTGCAAACTGCTTTGTGATTTTAATAAGAATTTAGGCGGTTTTCAATTTGCTGAAAAAATATCACTTTTAGCTAATTATGACATTAAGTATTTTGTTGGAATTGATGGAATTTCTATTTTGTTAATTTTACTAACCGCAGCTCTCACTCCTATTTGCTTAGCAATTAGCTTAAAATCCGTAGAAAAAAGAATTAAAGAATATGTTATTGCCTTCTTGTTGATTGAAGCCTTTGTTATTGGTTCTTTTTGCGCCTTAGATTTGCTTTTATTTTATATTTTCTTTGAAGCCATGCTAATTCCAATGTTCTTAGTTATTGGAATTTGGGGTGGAGAAAACAGAATTTATGCTTCTTACAAGTTCTTTTTATATACTCTATTTGGTTCTGTTTTATTTCTGATTGGCATCGTTTGTATTTTAGTCTTAACTGGAACAACTGATATTACTCTTCTTTCACAAGGTCTTCCAACATTTTTACCTTTAACTTATCAAAAGTGGTTGTTCTTAGCATTTTTTGTTTCTTTTGCTGTTAAAGTTCCAATGTTTCCTGTTCACACTTGGCTTCCAGATGCTCACGTTCAAGCTCCAACTGCAGGTTCGGTTATTCTTGCGGGAATTTTAATTAAACTTGGTGCTTACGGATTTATTAGATTTTCTTTACCATTTTTTCCAATGGCGTCGAAGTTTTTTGCACCAATGGTTCTAATTTTAAGCGTGATTGCAATTATTTATGCATCTCTTGTCGCTTTAATGCAAAAAGACATGAAAAAAATGATTGCTTATTCTTCTGTTGCTCACATGGGATTTGTTACAATGGGAATCTTTAGCTTTACTCAACAAGGAATTGACGGAGCAATCATGCAAATGATTAGTCATGGTATTGTTTCTGCAGCTTTATTCATGTGTGTTGGTGTTATTTATGATAGACTTCATACCAAACAAATTGCTGATTTAGGCGGAATTGCCAACAAAATGCCAAATTTTGCTTTGCTCGCAATGATCTTTACAATGGCTTCAGTTGGGCTTCCCGGAACCAGCGGATTTGTTGGAGAATTTTTAGCAATCCTTGGAACATTTAAAGCTGATAAAGTAATGGCAATCTTGGCAGCAATTGGCGTTATTTTAGGAGCGTGCTATATGCTATGGCTTTATAAACGTGTATGGTTTAGCGAAATCACAAATCACCATGTTGATGAAGTTAAAGATCTTGGAAAAGTAGAATTTATTTCTTTGGCATTAATGGCAATTTTTGTGGTTTTACTTGGTATTTTACCAAATCTAGTTTTGAGCTTCTTCTCAATACCAGTTCTTAATTTGCTTAAGGCTTTCTCTTAAAATTTTTATTTTTACCAAATGAACTTATCTCTCATTTCTCCAGAAATTACTTTGTTTGTAGGTGCTTTAACAATTCTAATGCTTGATGTATTTCTTGCTAAAAAATTCAAAGACTTTTTTTACATCTCTCACCTTCTCTGCCTTTTAGCTTGTATCGTAGCATTATTTTTTGTGGTTAAGAATTTTGTAGTGTCAGAATTGGCATTTGGTAATATGTTTTTGTCAAACTCACTAACTTCTTTTAGCAAATCAATTACCATAATGCTTTTGAGTATTGTGGTTTTATTTTCTTTTAAATTTGTTGCTTCTTTTCCAAAAATTAGTGCCGAGTTTTTAGCTCTTCTAATGATTGCAACCACTGGCGGCATGGTTTTGATCTCTGCTAATGACTTTATTACTTTTTACTTGGGTTTAGAATTACAAGCACTTTCTCTTTATTTACTCGCCGCTTTAAATCGTAAGTCAGCAAAATCATCTGAGGCAGGAATGAAATATTTTATTCTTGGATGTCTATCTTCTGGAATTTTGCTTTTTGGAATTTCGCTAGTTTATGGTTTTTCAGGAACAACCAACTTTAGTGCTTTGGTTGATCTTTATTACAATACCAACGCCATTCCTGAAATTCCTGTTGCAGTAATGTTTGGTTTTATTTTAGTGGTTACTGCAATGTTCTTTAAAATTTCTGCTGCACCATTTCACATGTGGAGCCCCGATGTTTATGAAGGATCAGCAACAATCTCAACTACCTTTTTTGCTACAGTTGCAAAGTTTACTGCCGTTATTGCTTTAATTAAACTGTTCTCTTCATTGATAATTCATTGGTATGGAGTTGACCAAATATTAATTTTAGTTGCCGTTGCTTCTTTAGCTGTTGGAAGTTTTGGTGCAATTTTTCAAAGAAATTTAAAGAGACTTTTGGCTTATAGTTCAATTGGTCACGTTGGATTTATACTTCTTGGCATCATGGTTCCTTCTGAAAAGGGAGTAACTTCATCTCTTTTATATATCTTAATTTACGCAATAATTTCCGTTGGTTCTTTTGGATTTTTAAATTTGATTTCCTCTGCAACAACTGACAAAGAAAGTGACGAAGAAAATGAAAAAATCTTTGATATTTCTGCTCTTTCTGGATTAGCAAAAACCAATCCTGTAATGGCTTTTTCACTAGCTGCTCTAATGTTTTCAACCGCAGGAATTCCTCCTCTTGCTGGATTCTTTTCAAAATTCTTTATTCTAACTGCAATTCTAAGCCATGGATATTTGATCACCTCAATTATTGCTGTTTTATTTAGCGTAATTTCAGCTTACTACTACTTAAGAATTGTTAAAATAATGTATTTTGACGAACCAACAAAAGTGATGGAACTTGAAAATATTGGAAATGTTAAATCTGTTATCTTTGTTATCGCTGTTGTAAATATCATCTTTATATTTTTCTTGGATTCTATTATTTCGTTAATTTCAAATTTCTCTGGATTCTAAATGCTTTCAAAACCGCTATTTTCGAGTAAAAAAGATGTTCCTTTAAAAGGAGAAGTTGCTGTTGCTGGCGATAAATCAATTTCACATCGCTCATTAATTTTTGCTGCATTAGCTCACGGCAAAAGCAAAATTACTGGTTTGCTAGAAGGTGAAGATGTTTTAAAAACCGCTGCTGCTTTAAGCCTCATGGGAGTTGGAGTTGAAAGAAAATCAGATCATTGGATTGTTAATGGTTCTGGAGTTGCTGGACTTACTGAACCAACTGACGTTCTTGACATGGGAAATTCAGGAACTGCTGCCAGACTTTTGGCAGGCCTTGTTACACCTTATAACTTTACTTCTTTTTTTACTGGCGATGCATCTTTGCGTAAAAGACCAATGAATCGTGTTTTTGAGCCGATTCGTCAATTTGGCGCGCAAACTATTTCACGCCAAAATGGCTTGATGCCATTTGCAATTATTGGAGCTAAAGATCCGCTTCCAATTGAATATAAAATGAAAATGGCTTCAGCACAGGTTAAAAGCTGCATCTTGCTTGCAAGCCTTATTACTCGTGGAGAAACCACAATTATTGAACCAGAAAAATGTCGCGACCACACAGAAATTATGATGAGAAATTTAGGTTTAAAAATTTCTACCACCAACTTTGAAAACGGAACTAAAATTTCTTATTCTGGACTACAGGAATTTGACGCCACAAACTTTGAAGTTCCCGGTGATGTTTCTTCTGCTGCCTTTTTGATTGTTGCTGCATTAATTATTAAAAACTCATCCATAAAAATAAAAAATGTTGGGATAAATCCACTGCGTGATGGGATAATTGCAACCCTACGTGAAATGGGTGGAAAAATTTTATTTGAAAATGAACGCGAAGTTGGTGGCGAAAAAGTTGCCGATATTATCGTTGAATCCAGCAATTTAATAGGAGTTGATGTTCCTGCTAATCGTGCAGCAAGTATGATTGATGAATATCCAATTTTAGCAATTGCTGCTGCAAATGCCAAAGGCACAACTAAAATGAACGGTCTTGCTGAATTGAAAGTAAAAGAAAGTAACCGTCTTTTAATGATTGCTCAAAACCTTGAGAATTGTGGTGTTACATTAAAAATGGGAGATGATTTTTTAGAAGTTATTGGCGGCATTCAACAAAAAAAATCTGCTACAAAAATTAAAACTTCAATGGATCACAGAATCGCTATGTCGTTTCTAATTATGGGTTTAACCATGGAAGGTGGAACTGAAATTGATGATGCTTCAATGATCGCAACTAGCTTTCCTGAATTTGAAAATATTTTTGAAAATTTTGGATCTGGGTTCTCTAAAGTAATAATTTAACTTCCTTAGATCTTTTTGAAGTTAGCAAATTTAATCATACTCAAGGCTTTCACTAAAAATGATCTCACCTTCTGAATTAGTAGCTAAAATTCGCACCTATCATCCAAACCTTGATGAGGCTCTGATTCAGAAAGCTTATATTTTCTCAAAGGCATCTCACGGCAATCAAAAACGCCATTCTGGTGAACTATATTTTTCTCATCCTCTTGCTGTTGCAGAAATTCTTGCCGATTTAAAACTGGATCAATTCTCAATTATTACCGCACTTTTACATGATGTTGTTGAAGATACTGAAGTTACTTCAGAAGAAATAGAAAAAAACTTTGGTGAAGAAGTTAGAAATTTAGTTGATGGAGTGACAAAACTTGGAAAGATAAAATCTATTTCCTCTACAGAACGCGCAGCAGAAAATTTTCGTAAATTAGCTTTAGCAATGTCAGAAGACATTCGTGTTTTACTAGTCAAACTTGCTGATCGACTGCACAATATGCGCACACTTTTTTATGTGCCTTCAAAAGAAAAAAAATTATTAAAAGCTCAAGAAAGTTTGGACATTTACGCACCACTTGCTGGAAGAATTGGGCTTAGCAAAATTCAAGATGAATTACAAGAATTGTGCTTTGCAATTATTGATCCAGAAAATTATCAGAAAATTGTTGAGCACTTAAATGAACTTAGAGAAAAAAATAAGAATCTAATCGACAAAATTTTAACCGATTTAAGACATCTTTTAATCGAAAATGAAAAAGTAGAGTGTGAAATTTCTGGTCGTGAAAAAAAGCCATATTCGATCTATCAAAAAATGCGGGAAAAAAACACCGGCTTTCACAATTTACACGACATAATCGCATTTCGCATTACCTGCAAAAACATTGGTGAATGCTATAAAATTATGGGAATTATTAATTCTAACTACAATATGATTCCAGGTAGTTTCAAAGATTATATTAGCACACCAAAAGATAATGGTTACCAATCTTTACACCTCACAATTCTTGGGCCTTTTAATAAAAAAATCGAAATCCAAATTCGTGACCAAAAAATGCATGAATTGGCAAATCTAGGAATTGCAGCTCATTGGAGATATAAAGAAAAAATCACTACCAAATCCAAAACTTTAGAAAAAGAGAATGAAAAATATAATTGGATTCGAGATTTGGTAAATCTTTTTGAGACTTCAGAAAATGCTTCAGATGTTTTAAAAGATTATAAATTTAACGTACATCAAAACGAAGTTTTTTGTTTCACGCCAAATGGTGATATTTTTAACCTACCCTTTGGATCAACCGTAATTGATTTTGCCTACGCTGTTCACTCAGATATTGGTAATAGCTGCATTTCAGCAAAAATTAATGGAGTAATTGCACCACTTAGACAAAAAATTGAAAATGGCGATCAAGTTGAAATTATTACGCAAAAAAATAGTAAACCATCACCAAATTGGCTGCAATTTGTTGCCACAACCAAAGCGCGTGCTGCAATTAAAAATTTTATTAGAAATGAAAAATTTGAAGAATACTCAACACTTGGTCGCGCCATTTTAAACAAATTTTTTGCCTCTAAGAATTTAGAACTAAATGATAAAATTCTGGAAAAAACACTATCGTTTTTTCATAGAAAAACCGTTGCTGATTTATGCTTTAAAGTTGCAGAAGGAGTAATCTCGCGTCAGGAAATTTTGAAAGCAACTTACCCTGATTTTAAAGAAGAAACAAAAGAAAAAATTTTAAAATCAGATTCTGATTTAAGAGATAGATCAAATTACAAATTGCCAATTGAAGGTTTGCTTACTGGAATGGCAACTTATTATCCAAAATGCTGCAGCCCTATTCCGGGAGATCCAATTGTTGGAGTAATTCATACAGGAACTGGAGTTACTATTCATAATCAAAATTGCTCAATTCTAAAAAATTTAGTTTTAACTCCACAAAGAATTTTAAATATTTCTTGGAGAAAAAATGAAGAGCTAAAAGACGAAAAATATACTAGCAAAATTAGAGTTTTGCTCACCAATAAAGCTGGCGGCTTGGCTGATGTTAGTAGCATTATTACTAAAAAAGATGTTCGAATTAATAATATTAAAGTTACTAATCGAATTGCAGATTACCTTGAGCTATTAGTTGATGTGGAAGTAAAAAATGTTGACCATTTAGAAGAAATTTTATCATCATTACGTTCTTCTAAAAAAATTGTCGAAGCCGATAGGGTTTTTTAGAAAATTATTCAGAATTAAAAGGAGATCATATGAAAAAAACCAATTTCTTTAATCGCCATCTTTGCGAAACTAAAGAAAATTATTTAGAACATTTTCTTTTTACTTTTTCTCTTTCTCTTTGGCTTCTTGTTGCTGGAATCACTCTTCTTATTCACTCTTTCATTCCTTTTGCTTTTGTGCATAATACTTCAAAGCACATTAAAAAAATTAATGACGTGATGCAAAAAAGACTTAATAAGCTTAATTTATAAAATATTTCTTTGGTGTGAAAATTAACTTCATAAATCAATAAATGAAACACACCTTTAAATCTTTGACCTTTTCAAAAGAATTAAACTTTCTTTTTTTAAGTATTCTTCTTTTCGCTATGGCGATGGGAATCAATCTGGTTACTTTTCCAACCATATTAAATAAAAATAATGTCAGCCCTTCATTGATTGGACTTGCTTTTACTTTAGATACCTTTGGTGGAATTTTAATGTCATTTTTTTTAAGTCGTATTGTCTCTCATCTCACAATGATGAAAACCATGCGCCTCGCAGTTTTTATTTATGCGGCAATAATTTTAATAATTTATTTTTACCAAAATTATTATTTGTGGGCATTGTTAGCTTTTGTGATGGGAAGTCTTTGGTTTGCCTATGTAATTACACGCCAATCATGGCTTAACATGTTGGTAGAAAACAATCAGCGTGGAATTGCTCTTGGAGTTTTTAGTACATTACTTTCTGCAGGAATTGCTCTTGGACCAGTTATAGTAAAATTTAGCGGCGCGGAAAATTATTTATCTTTTTTGCTTTCTGCATTACTAGCAATTTGTTCTTTTTATTGCTTACAACCTTTAAAACATAAGCCTCAATCACAACTTCAAAAACAATATTTGAGCTTAAAAGAATTTTTCAAAAACAATCCTCCAATCGCTTTGGCTAGGTTTTTTCTTGATTTTCAAACCTATTTTCTTCTGACATTTAGCGTTCTTTTTGGTGTAAAAATTGGTTTATCTTACGAAGCTGCGGGTCTTTTAATTACAGCTTACATGGCAAGCGGATTTATTGATTTATTTGTTGGATTTGCCCTAAAAAAATGGCAACCTTTAAAACTAATAAGTTTTGGATTTATTGGTTCTTTATGCTGTTTTGCAACAATGATTTTTATTCATAACTATCAATTTTTACTTACAGCTTATTTTGTTTTTGGACTATTCATTGCCTGCATTTTTGTTTCGTCCTTTAAAGCCAGCAATGATAATTACGAAAAAGAAAAACTAGTTGCTGTAAATTCTACTTTTCAACTAGTTGGATCTTTAGGAGCACTTTTTGGAAGCTTGATTGGTGGAGTTTTATTTAATGTTTTTGGTGCAGTTGGGTTTCCAATCACAATTGTTTTATGCTGCGCAACCTATTTAACTTTCTTGTTTTTCTACCAAAAAAATCATCTTAAAATATAATGAAAAAAAGATTAATCCGACTTGGTGTAAATATCGACCACGTTGCAACGATTAGAAATGCTCGTGGTGGAATTCATCCAGACCCAGTAAAAGCTGCAATTTTAGCTCAAAAATCTGGAGCAAACGGTATTACAGTTCATTTGCGTGAAGATCGTCGCCACATTAGAGACGAAGATTTGTTAAAACTAAAAAAAGCAATTAAATTACCAATAAATTTAGAAATGGCAGCCACAACAGAAATGTTGAAAATTGCTTTAAAAACCAAACCAAATGCGGTTTGTATTGTTCCTGAAAAAAGACAAGAAGTTACAACTGAAGGCGGTTTAGATGTTATAAAAAATCAAGAATCTTTGAAAAAAATTATCAAAGAAATTCGTAGTAAAAAAATCAGAGTTTCACTTTTTGTAGATGCAAATGAAGAACAAATTCATGCCGCCAAAAAGATTGGTGCCGATATTATTGAAATTCACACTGGAGAATTTTGTCATTCCTCAGAAAAAAAACGCCAAACTGAATTAACAAAAATTAAAAAATGCGCTCTGCTTTGTGAAAAGCTAAAACTAGAATGTCATGCTGGACATGGTCTTGATTATAAAACCGCCAGAATCATTTCAAAAATTCCTCAAATTGTAGAATTAAATATTGGGCATTTTTTAATTGGAGAAGCTGTATTTGAAGGGCTTGAAACCAGCATTAAAAAAATGAAGAAGGCAATTTCTTTAAGTTAGTTTTTTATAATTTTACAACTCTATATCTGCTGAATTTGATTTTCTTGAATCAAGTGATGATGCTCTTGGAGATCTTAATTCAATCCCAGATTCTTCATCACCAACTTCATAATTCTCTCTAATAACACCAACTTGGTTATTTTTTTTAAATATCTCACGAACCATATTTAAAAGATGCGCCGTTGTATTTGAGCTAATAGAACCAAGTCCGAAATTACCAAATTCACAAAAAATACCTTTTTTTAAAGATTCATCTTCCAAATAAGATATTGGTGATTGATGAGTTGTAGCAACAAAAGAAAAAGTTGCAGCAGCACCAATGATAACTTTTTCTATATCTTCAGAACATCCTTTATGATGTCTTAACTCTTTAAGTAAAACTTTTGCTATTTCATCTTTTTGATCATCAGAAAAGTTATTTAAAAATTGTTCTGAGAAATATTTTGTTTCTCCAACATAGTTTGAAGCAAATTTTTCGACTCTTTCTAAAAGGTAAGATGAAATAACTTTTACAGCAGCAAGCATAAGATATTTTTCGTTCTCATCAATAGGAGACAACTCAGCAACAAAACCACCAATTAGATAAGAAATAAAAGTTTTTTTAGACCAAACCATTTTCATCATACCAGCATCAGGCACCATTATTTGATTAAGATCACCATTTTCAGCGCAAATTTGCAGAGCATTTTCAAGTTGTTGCGGAGTTAAAACTCTGAGACCATTTTTAATTTGACTGGCAACATTACTTTCTTTAAGTGAGTGGCTGTTTACCAGATTTTTTCCAAAGCCAAGAGAGATTCTAGCAACCAAAAAACTCATCGATAAAATAATTAAATCCTGATTTTGTTTAACCATTTCTTCGAAATTCATATCTTCTTGATCATTGCTTGCGCGCTTCTGGAACTCATCAAGAATAGCCAACATACCTCCTAATATTGCTGTATCTACTACGTTATATGCAGCATTAAAAATATTATTAAGCACAAATTCATTTCTGGTTTCTGGTGTTTGATTTAGGTGATCAATAACTTTTTCAGCTTCTTTCGAATCCAACCTAGTCTGTGGAGCTGGTATTAAATAAGGAATGATTTGATGACCCAATAGTTGTAAATATTTAAGCATTATTTTTTGTTTTTAATTTTATACCAAACTAAGTATTTATAATCTTGTGACGACACATATCTAATGTTTTGTTAAATTATAATTTGAAAATCATTTTATAAATCTATTGCTTAAGGATTAATAAATTGGCACTAGCTTTCTAAATATTGTCTTTTTAGTTTGTAAAACATCACCACTTAAATTGTCACCTCTGCAAAAAAGTTAAAGCTTTCAACCAACAAGCTTAAAAATCGAGTTCTCAAACTCGCATTTATCAAGTATGAATAAAATCTGAAGAGATCCCTTCTAATAAAAGTCTAAAGCTAAAGCGACACGACATTTCATACAAACTACTTACAAACAGTGCTGTCTTTAAATCCCCTTATTTCATTTAAAATGTTCTAAGTGTTTTTTAACAAAAAAATTAAGTAAAAATGTTATCATTTTCTGAACTAAAACTAAATCCAAAAATTATCCAATCTCTTGAAGAAAAAGGCTATTCAACTCCAACTCCAATTCAGGCCCAAGCTATTCCAGCTTCTCTTGATGGAAAAGATATTTTAGGAATTGCTCAAACCGGCACTGGCAAAACCGCAGCTTTTTCTTTACCAATTATTCATAACCTATCTGCTAAAAATACTTCTGTTAAAAGTGGTTGTGTAAGATCTTTAATCTTAACCCCAACACGCGAATTAGCCTCACAAATCGCTGATAATATTGAAGCTTATGGAAAAGATTTAGGACTACGTCATGCAGTTATTTTTGGAGGAGTTTCTGAAAATAGCCAAATCAGAGCTTTGCAAGCTGGTGTTGATATTTTAATTGCAACTCCCGGACGCCTTCTTGATTTAATGAATCAAGGATATGTGCGTTTCATGCAACTAGAAATTTTTGTGTTAGACGAAGCTGATAGAATGCTTGATATGGGCTTTATCAACGATATCAAAAAAATTATCGCAAAAATTCCAACTACACGTCAAACAATGTTTTTTTCGGCAACAATGCCTGCAACTATTGCTGACTTGGCGCATTCAATTTTAAGTAATCCTGTTACTATTGAAATCACTCCTCAGGCAACGACAGTTGAACGTATTGAACAAAAATTAAATTTTGTTGAAAAAGGAAATAAACTACCACTTTTAAAACGAATTCTAAGCCAAGATAACATTGGCAGCGTTTTGGTTTTTTCAAAAACAAAACATGGTGCAAATCGTATTGTTGAATTTTTGATAAAAAATAATATCGCCGTTGCAGCAATTCATGGCAATAAATCTCAAGGCGCGCGCGAAAAAGCTTTGGGAAGTTTTCGTGAAGGAAAAGTTAAAATATTAGTCGCAACTGATATTGCTGCTCGTGGAATTGATATTCCTGCAATTAGCCACGTAATTAATTTTGATATTCCAATGGATCCAGAAAGCTACGTTCACCGAATTGGCAGAACTGCTCGTGCTGGAAGAGAAGGAGTTGCAATTTCATTTTGCGATCCTTCTGAACGCAAACTTTTAGCAGCGGTAGAAAAAACCATTAACTATAAAATCCCAGTTGACGAAGCTCATCCTTTTCATGGAGTTGCAGCGGCACCAACTACTCGTGAATCAAGAAGCGATGATCGAGAATTTAACGAAAGCCGCGGTCGTAGAAATTTTGGACATAAAATTAACGGAGAAAAAAAAGGAAGATTTGAAGCAAGAAGCAACGAAGACAGAAGAGAAAAAAACGAAGAAAGAGGAAATAATCGCAGACCATCTTCTTTTAGAGAAAGATATAAAGACGATTCTAACTCTTCAGAACGTCGTCCAAATAGATCAGATCGACCAACTTCCAGAAGTCCTAACAATAACAATCCTAGAAGACGAAATGATCAACCTTCTCAACCAGATGGAAAAAGCAGCAGCCTTTTAAGTTTTATTGGCTTGGGTCGTAAAAAAAATGATTCTAAATATGGCCGTAGAAAAGAAGGGCAAAGAAACAACTCTAACCCTATTGATTCTAGGGATGATGGAAAATTCAATTTCAATTGGTTTAGAAGCAAAAAACCAGACGAACTAAATTTAAAAGACTCTGGCTCAAAAAGCTTTGGTAACAGAGAAAGATCACCTTCAAGATCTTCATCTTCTTCAAATAATCGTAACCGCAAGCCATTTGGAAATAATCGTAGAAGCACTGGCAGTGCGATTGGAAATTCTAGCAACTCTGGACAAAGACCTAGAGGAAATTCTGGCGGTAATTTTCGCAAGTGGTAAAAACTTTATCTTCTAAGCCCATCTTTCTTTAGGGTGGGCTTATACCAAACTCAGTTTATTTCATTAAATCTGGTCGATTTTTTTTAGTAATTTCAATCGCCTTTTCTCTTCGCCATTCATTAATTTTTTTGTGATGACCTTGAATTAAAACTTCAGGAACCTTTCTGCCTCGCCATTCTTGCGGCTTAGTGTAATGAGGATATTCCAATAAATTTTCTAAATTACCGCTAAACGACTCTTCATGCAAAGATTCATCAGCTCCCAAAACACCAGAAACATTACGCAAAACTGCATCAATTAAAACATAAGCTGCTAATTCTCCGCCGCTTAAAACATAATCACCAATAGAAATTTCTTCGATTTGAAATTCATCTAAAACGCGCTGATCCACTCCTTCATAACGTCCGCACAAAAGCATTATTTCTTTTTCTTTCGCTAATTCTTGTGCTTTTTGTTGGGTTAAAGTTTTGCCACGTGGTGAAAGATAAATTATTTTTGTTTTGTTGGTTAAATTATTTTCAATTGCATCAGCAACAACATCTGGTTTTAAAACCATTCCGGCACCACCGCCACAAGGAGTATCATCAACAGTTTGATGTTTATCCTTAGCATAATTACGAATATTAATTGCTTCAAATGACCAAAGATTTTTTTTTAGAGCCGCTCCAGTAATTGAAGCTCCTAAAGGCCCTGGAAATAATTCGGGAAAAAGTGTAAGAATTTTAAAACTTGGCATTTTATCTCTTAATAGAGTTTAAAAAAATCTCTTCATTTTAGAGACAGCTTTATTCATATCTTCTTCATTTCTAATAAGAGAAATTCTAACAAAACCTTCACCATTTGATCCAAAAGAACTTCCCGGTGTCATAACCACACCAGCTTCTTCAATCATTTTTTTACAAAAATCAAAAGAAGTTAAATGAGAAAATTCTTTTGGTAATTTTGTCCAAATAAACATACTTGCCTTGGGTTTTTCAACTTCCCAACCCAATTCTGTTTTTAGCAATTCACACAAAAACTCACCTCTGGTTTTATAAAGTGCGCGCAAATTTTTTAAATATTCGTCACTTTTTTCTGACAAAGCATCAACTGCAACCATTTGCAACGGATTAAATGATCCGTAATCAAGGTAGGATTTTATTTTGTAAAGCGCGTCAATTAATGTTTTATTTCCAACCGCAAAACCTACTCGACATCCCGGCATTGAATAGCTTTTAGAAATTGATGAAAACTCAATTGCAATGTCTTTTGCACCTTCAACTTCTAAGATTGAATGCGGTTTGTCTTTTTCATCAAAATAAAGTTCACCATAAGCAATATCAGAAATAATGTAGATTTGATGCATTTTACAAAAAGCCACCAAATCTTTATAAAAATCTAAACCAACAATTTCAGTGGTTGGATTACATGGATAATTTACAATAACTGCCAAAGGTTTTGCTTCATCTTTTGCAACTTTTTCTTCAACAAATTTTTTTAACTCACTTAAAAAATCGTCCGCTTTAATTGCTGGCAAATGCACAACATTACTTTTGGAAATAGCAAAGGCAAAAGTATGAATTGGATAAGCGGGAGTTGGAACAAGAAAATAATTTTTTGGACTAGAAATTGCAGTTGCTAAAGAGGCAATTCCCTCTTTTGCACCAATTGTAACTAGTGCCTCTGATTTTGCATCAAGACTAACACCAAAACGACGTTGATAATATTTACAAATTGCTTCCCGCAAAATTTGAATTCCACCCGTAACTGAATAGGCAAATAATTTTCCATCTTTTGATAGTTCTGACAAACGATCCAAAACAAATTGCGGTGGTGGCGAATCAGGAGTACCCATTCCAAAATCAATAATTTCAACACCTCGTTCTGCCGCCTGAGTTTTAAGCTGATACATTGCGGCAAAAATATAGGGCGGAAGTTTTTGAGTTAAGTAGAAATCTTTTTGCATTTTTTTGAATTTAATAAGTTGATCGAAGTTTCTAAAATCAATGGCTAACGCTTTCTGATAAAACAGAAAACACATTTTTAATTTTATCTGTTAAAAAACGTTCAACCTGATTTTTACAAGATGAACCGCTAACCATAATTACATTATTTGTATCTTTTGCTAATTCGATTATTTCTTTTTGCCAATTCATTTCAAAAATCTTTTTTGAGTCAGAAAAATTTTGTGATTCCATTCCAAAACTGCCGCTCATTCCACAGCAACCAAGCTTTAAAATATTTAAATTAAGCCCAAATTTAGCAAAAATTTCGCCCCAAATTTTATCAATTCTTGTTAAGTTAGTTTGCTCCACACAATGCAAAATTAGATAATAGTTTTTGTTGCAAGAATTTTGCGAAGTAAAAGTCGTTTTAGCTAAAAATTCTGGTAAATACAAAACGTCAATTTTTTGCTGATTAAAACGAGAATATTCATCGCGATAAGACAAAGCAACACTTGGATCGACGCTAATTAAAACTCCATCTAAAGATTTTAAATATTTTATATTTTTTTCTATTCGATTACGAAAAGAGTTTAAAAAACCTTTAGAATGCAAAGCTTTACCATTTTCAAAAACTTTGGTGAAACGCACATTAAAACCAAGATTATTCAAAATTAAAAAAGCATTTTGAAGTTCTTCACTGTGAAAATAATTGGTGTAAGCATCACGCAAAATATAAATAGATTTCTGATTTTTTGAATTATCAGATTTTTGAGCAATAATCTTGCTAAGCCTTGGAATTTCGGTAACTCCAAAAAGTTTAAGAGCCAAAAATTTTGCTAAAGAATTTTGAGTTAAAAAGTTAAATATTTTTGGAAAAACACCAAAAACCATTAAAATCTTCTCAATATTTGCAATGAGATAATCTTGCGGCTTGCGGAAATTTTTAGTAAAATAATGTGACAAAAAATAAGCTTTAGCATCGGGAATACTAACCTTGATTGGACATTGAGTATTACAAGCTTTACAACCCAAACATTTAGAAAAAGATTGATAAATTTCGCTGTCAAAATTTTTACGAAAAAAATTGGTAATTTTACTTTTTAAATTTCTTAAAAATTTATTAGGAATATTCTCTCTAATTGAAGATAAGTTGGCATTATTTCTAACAAATTCTTTAAACAACATTGCCCTGCCCTTTGGCGAATAACGACGATCACCAAAAACTTTGTAAGACGGACACATTACAGAAGATTTATCGAGATTAAAACATAAAGCATTGCCGTTGCAGCTTAAAATATTTTCAAATTCATCATGCATTTTAGCGGAAATTTTTTCATCAAAACTGCCTCTGGTTCTTGCTTCATCTAGCTTTACAATTTCTTGATTTGCACTTGCAATTTTGCCACAATTTAACTGATCAAATGGATCAAAAACTTTTTTGATTTCTTTGAAAATTTTGGTTACTTCAACACCCAAAAACTTTTCACTATATTCACCACGAAATCCTTTTCCATGCTCACCCCAAATAATACCGCGATGTTTTAGAAGTAGCTCACAAACCTCATCAGAAATTTTACGAATCAAATCACGATCACTTTCTTGGCGCATATTTAATGCTGGGCGCACGTGCAAACAACCAGCGTCAACATGACCAAACATGCCATAAACTACACCATATTTTTCTAAAATTTTACGAAAATTAGAAATGTATGAAGCCAATTCTTGCGGCGGAACAATTGTATCTTCAACAAATGGTATTGGTCGTCTCTTGCCTTTCATTGCGCCAAGCAAACCAACTCCTTGTTTGCGCAAATTCCAAATATTGGCAATTTCGCTTTTATTGTTAGTTAGAAAATAATCTTCAAAAAGATATTTTTGTTTGTTGCTTAGAAGCTGCTTAAGGCTTTGTTCATGATTTGCAAAATCATCAATGTCATCGTAACTAAATTCTAAAATGTTGATTGAAGCATCAATATCATCACCAATTAAATGACCAACATCTTGCCAAATAATATCATTTCGTGCCAAGCGAATTACATTTTCATCAATCGTTTCAATTGCCGTTGGATTTAGGTCAATTAAACTTTTGGCATCATTTAAAGCCGCATCAAAATTTTTATAACGAAGTAAAATAACTCTCTTTTTAGCGGGAATCTTTTTGAGTTTTAGAGTAACTTTACTAACCAAAGCTAAAGTGCCTTCTGATCCACTAATTAAATAGTTTAGATCAAGTTTTTTATCATAAAAAGATTTCTCAATATTATAACCCGTTGTTACACGAGATAAATGTTTTGATGAATAAAGTCCTTGGGATTTTTTTAAAATATTTTCTAACTTTAAACTAAGAGAATTCTGAGCATCTTTGCTTGTAATGGCTTCTTCTTCGCTTAAAATATGTAAGGTTAAATTTGCAATATTATCCGACGTTCTACCATGAACACACGAACCTTTTCCGCAAGCGTCAGTATTAACCATACCGCCAATTGTAGCGCGATTACTTGGCGAAATATTTGGCGGAAAATAAAGACCAAATTTTTCTAATTCTTTATTCAAAACTTCTAAAATAACACCCGGTTCAACTTCGGCAGAAAAATTTTGTGGATCAATTTTTAAAATTCGGTTCATGTATCGTGAATAATCAACAATCAAACCATGATTAATTGATTGACCGTTAGTGCTTGTTCCGCCACCACGAGCTGTAATTTTTATATCACGAAAATTTTCTTGGCGCAGTAGTTTAAAAATCAGTTCAACATCATTTTCATTTTTTGGAAAAATCACACCATCAGGCTCAACTTCGTATATACTATTGTCAGTTGCATAAATTTTTGTCGTTGATTTTTCTAGCGAAATATCTCCAAAAAACCCGCTATTTTTTAGGCTAGAAACGAATATTTCGTAAAGTTTCATCGAGCTAAAAAACTAATTAAATCATCAACTTTATAAAAGAAATTTTTAGCTTCTTTTACCACAGAATCACGAACAACATGTCCACCAAAACCACAAAAAACCACTTCGTGAATTTCTTTAAAAACCTCAAGATCAGTGTATCCATCACCAATCATAAAAGTTTTTTGATAAGATTTTTTTTCTAAAATTTTTTTAACAATTTTTGGCTTTCCACCATTTTGTGCCAAAATATTTTCAGCATCAAAACCAATAATTTTATCGCCTTCGTAAATAAAATTATTGGCAAAACAATTTTGTCTAGGAATTGATAATTTGTCGGCAACTGGATAAATAATTTCTAAAAAACCACCCGAAATAATATAAAAATCAAATTCATTTTCTAAGCTTTTTAAGCCAACTAAAAAACCATCAGTTATATAGTTACAAATCTCATTTTTTAGCTGATTAACATCATCTTTTTTAAGATTAATTTCTGCAAAACGTTGACACAAAGAATCGGCAAAAGACATTTTTCCAGACATTGCCGCTTGGGTGATTTTTTCTACCTCACTATGATTTTTTGAAGTTTTGGCAATAAGAAAATCAAGAGTTTCAATTGCAACCAAGGTTGAATCAAAATCAAAAATCGCACATTTATTTTTCATTTTTTACCATTTCAAAAGCATATTCAAACCATTGAACTAAAATTCTTAGATCTTTTTCATCAACAGTTAAACCACACCAAACACGAAATGAAGGCGGCGCAGAATTATAGCCCTTAATATCAAAAGCTACTTTTTCACTTTGCAAAATTGCCGCAACTTTATCGATAATTTTTCTTTTTTGATCATCGGCTAAATCTTTAAACCAAGCTTGTTTTGGAACAAAGCAAACAGAAGTTTGTGAACGAAATTTTTCTTCCGCACATAAATTTTCAAAATTAGGTGAATTTTTTAAGAAATCAGAAATTACTGCAAAGTTTCTATTAACACGTTGATACATTGCTTCAATTCCACCATTTTCTTTAATCCAATTTAAAGCATCTAAAGCGTCCAAAATACAAATGGTTGAAGTGGTATTAATCACTGAACCTTCAAAAACTGCGGAGCTAAATTCGCCTTTTTTCTTTAACTGATAAATTTTTGGCAATGGCCAAGTCGGAGTATATTCTTTAATTCTTTCAATAGCTCGCGGACTTAAAATTAAAACGCCGTGTTGTGCTTCACCACCAAGAGATTTTTGCCAAGAATATGTTGTGACATCGAGCTTAGAAAAATCAATTGGCATTGAAAATGCAGCAGAAGTTGCATCGCAAAAAGTTAAACCAGCTCTATTTTGCGGGATAAAATTTAGATCATTAATACATACGCCAGAAGTTGTTCCATTCAAAGTAAATACAACATCATTATCAAAATTAACTTCTGAAATATCAGGCATCTTTCCAAATTCTGCCGAAAATTTTCTGACATTAGATAATTTTAATTGCTCAGTAATTGCCTTATACCATTCGGCACCAAAAGCTTCAAAATAAATAACATCAACAGCGCGCGCACCAAGCATATTCCACATTGCAGCTTCAAAAGCACCAGTATCAGAAGCTGCGATAATTGCTATTTTGTAATCTTTAGGAACATTTAAAAGTTCAAAACTCAAAGCATTTACTTGATTGATTAATTGCAGAACTTCTTTGGAACGATGCGACCTACCCAAAAGCTCATTTTGATTTAAGAATTCGGCATTCCAATTTGGACGCTTAACACAAGGTCCGCTACTAAATTTGTTGCGAGCTGGTTTTTGAACCGGTTTCATTTCAAGAAATTAAATTTGGTTAATTTTAACTGATAAAGTTCCCGAGATAGATTTTAAACCCAATTCTAAATCTGCTGGAACAAAAGACGATTCAATATCTAAAACCACATAACCAATTTCTGAATCTGTTGAAAGAATTTGCGACTGAATATTAAGGCTATGTTTGCTGATCTCTTGGTTAATTGCCTGTAACATTCCCGGTGTATTTTTGTGAACGTGAGCAATTCTAACGCAACCTTCTTTTTGTTTTTGCAACGCTAAATTTGGAAAATTTACCGCCATTGCTGTTGAGCCAATCAAATGATTTTGTGCCAATTTATTTGAAACCTCCACGGCAATATTTTCTTGCGCTTCTTGCGTGCTGCCGCCGATATGTGGAGTAAGTAAAACATTGTCAAATTTACGCAGTGAAGAAACAAACTCTTCAGCGTTACTTGAAGGTTCAACAGGAAAAACATCAATAGCCGCACCAGCAACATGCTTGGTTTCTAATGCTTCTGATAAGGCATCAATATCAACAACATTGCCACGTGAATTGTTAATTATAAAAACACCTTTTTTCATTTTAGATAGAGTGTTTTTATTGATGATATTGTCTGTACTTTTGTCTTGCGGAACGTGCAAAGTTATGACATCAGAAATTTTCAACAATTCCTCAAGAGAATTTACCTGACGATTAGAACCAAACGGCAATTTATTTTCGATGTCATAATAAATCACATTCATTCCCAAAGCATCGGCAATAATACCAACTTGCGCACCAATATTTCCATAACCGATAATTCCTAAAACCTTATTTTTAATTTCATTACATCCAGCAGCATTTTTACTCCAAACTCCTTTATGCATTTCAACATTCACAACATGCAAACGACGATAAAGAGAAATAATTTCGCCAATCACTAATTCTGCAACCGAGCGAGTATTTGAAAAAGGTGCGTTAAAAACTGGAATACCCAATTTTTTTGCCGAAGATAAATCAACTTGATCTGTACCAATGCAAAAACAACCAATGCAAGAAAGGTTTTTAAATTTTTCTAAAATTTCTTTTGTTAACTTACTACGCGAACGAATTCCCAAAATATCAGCATCAAAAACTGATTCATCAGCTTCTTCAATGCTAGTTTTGATTATTGAAACATCTTCAATATTAAATTTTTTAAAAACATCAACAGCCGCCGCGCTGATATTTTCTAGTAGAACAACTTTTGTTTTTTTCATTATTTGTAAATACAAAAATATTTTTATAAATCCTTTAAAAACTCATTAATTTTTTCTTTTGTAACACCAGGCATACAGATAATATGAGAAAAATTTCCTTCTGAAGCCAATTGCCATTTCACACAAATTTCCTTTGCGGGTTTTGGAAAAACAACGGTAATTGCATTGTCATTTCGCCATGCAGCAATGCCTTTTTCTTGCATTTTTGTAAGTGCATATTCCGCAACTTCCAAACAAATTTCGGCACGTTTTTTTAAGCCTTCAACACCATATTTTTTAATTGCATACCACAAAAAAACTGGACTGTGACCATTTCGCGAGCCTGTAATTGTTGTATCCATTGTTCCAATGTAGGGAATTGCTTGACCAATTCTTTCTTTGTAATTTTTCTTCACAATCACCACTCCACAAGGAATTGGCGAGCCGATAAATTTGTGACCAGAAATTGCTACAGAATCTGCACCGCTTTCAAAATCAAATTTTGGATTTTTCTCAAGCAAAGCTAAATAAGTTCCCGCTAAAGCACCATCGCAATGAATGTAACTGCTTCTGATCGCCGAGTTTTTTAGCATTTTTTTGATTTGCGAAATGTCGTCTTTTGCTTCAGTCATTGTGGTTCCAATGTTTGCAACAACAATTGCTGGACGATCACGATGAGTATGTACCGCGTCTTTTAAATCTTCATAATCCATTTCGCCATTCTCTTGCGAACGAATCACAATGCTTGGCATATTCAGCAAATTAATGTTTTTTTGAATGCTATAATGCGTGCTTTCTGAATAATAAACCATTCCTTGCGGATAAAGCTCGCGAGCAACATAAAGTGCGTAAAGATTTCCTTCCGATCCGCCATTTGTCACATAACCCCAAGAATTTTCTTTTGGTGCTTTGAAAATTTCGGCAAAAAATTGCACAACTTCACGTTCAATTGAGCGTGAATTTAGGTCGTAAGTTGATTCAATTAGAGGGTCGCCAAGATTATTTAGTGGAAAATTTAAAAGCGGAAAAAGCTCGGAATAATCAAAATCAATTGAAACTGGATAACCGAGAAAATTTTGCGAACGATCTTTTACTTTTGAAATGTAATCATTCAGACGATCTTGATTTTCTTTTTGCATGTTTTTTGTTTTTAAATTTACCTTCTCAATTTCTTTTAGGCGCAAATTTAAGAAAGCAAATCCCTCGCCTTCTTGCTCAATTCTACATTCAACTCTTTTAGCTGTCTTTCTGAAACATTGGCTGGCGCGTTCATCATCAAATCTTGCGCCTTACCATTCATTGGAAACGGAATTACTTCGCGAATATTTGGCTCGTCAGCTAAAAGCATTATTATTCTGTCAATTCCCGGTGCAATTCCGCCGTGTGGTGGCGCGCCATATTTGAAGGCGTTTAACATTGCGCCAAATTGATCTTCAACCACTTCTTTGCCGTATCCGGCAATCTCAAAAGCGCGATACATTATTTCTGGTTTGTGATTACGAATTGCGCCCGAAGAAAGTTCAACGCCGTTACAAACAATGTCGTATTGAAAAGCTTTGATTGTAGTTGGATCTTGCGAATTCAAGGCTTCAAGCCCGCCTTGCGGCATTGAGAAAGGATTGTGAGAAAATTCAATTTTGCCATTTTCTTCGTTTAGTTCGAACATTGGAAAATCAACAATCCAGCAGAATTTATAAATTGATTCGTCAATTAATTTTAAATCATTGCCCAATTTAATTCTTACAACGCCAGCGATTTTCGCCGCTTCAGATTTTTTTCCACAAGAGAAAAACACCGCGTCACCATTTTCTAAATTGGCTGTTTTTTTAAGTTCGGCAAGTTTTTCGGCTGTTAAAAATTTAGCGATTGGACCTTTGCCCTCGCCGTTTTCATCAAAAATAATGTAAGCCAAACCTTTCGCGCCATTTTGTTGCGCATGTTCAATCATTTTATCAAAAAACGAACGCGGTTGTGCAGCACATTTTGGCGCAGGAATTGCACGAATTGTTGCGCCAGATTCAATTTGTTTAGCAAAAATTGAAAATTCTGAACCACGGAAAATTTCAGTCGCGTCAGAAATTAAAATTGGGTTACGCAGATCTGGTTTGTCGATACCATATTTAAGCATCGCTTCTTCGTAAGGAATATGCACAAATTTTTCGTCAGAAGTTTTTTTGACGCCAAATTTTTTGAAAATATTTTTAAGCACTGGTTCAATCGCGCCAAAAACATCTTCTTGTGTTACAAACGACATTTCCATGTCGAGCTGATAAAACTCTGGCGAACGATCAGCGCGCAAATCTTCATCACGAAAACACGGCGCAATTTGAAAATAACGGTTAAAACCCGAAACCATCAAAAGCTGTTTGAATTG